>DAOWED010000192.1 GCA_030638685.1 Candidatus Heimdallarchaeota archaeon
AGTTGTTTTTCCTGCACCGTTTGGTCCAAGAAGACCATAGATCTCTCCCTTTCTTATGTCAAGAGAAAGGTTATCGACCGCAATGATTTTTCCAAAACTTTTAGTTACATTTGATAATATTATAGCACTTGAATCTGACATAGACAAAATGAGGTTTGAGAATATAAAAATTATTTGTAAATTCTTCATTATCGTCAAAAATTATGTCTTATTCTTCTATTTTTCACACTATAATTGAAATAATTCAGTATAACTTCCTCTTTAATATTATAAATATTTTTCTCTTTTTTGATTTATGAAAATAATAAGGTGCTCCCTGGTTTCTAAGTACAGTGATAAATATAAAGAATTCTTACTAGAGAATTATAGATTAAGGTCAAAAATTTAATTAAAATAGTTTTTAAGCTATTTTTGTTGTTCCGTCAAGAGCTTCTTGAAGAAGTCTTTGACAGAGCGATTCTTCTATTGTCCAGAACGCTCCTCTAAAACTGACAGAAAGGCTGCTTATTGCGCATCCAATAGCTACTGAATCGATTAGTGTTTTTCCTTGAGTGTAAGAGGCAGCTAAGGCTGCTAAAAAGACATCTCCAGCACCGGTTTCGTCGACAAATTTGGCATTAACTGGGGCGGGAACATGCCAGCAAGAGTTATTTTCAAGGACATAAGCTCCACATTCACCTGAAGTAATGATTAAAATTTGTTCTGTGAAGATTATTCTTAAGATTTTGAGCATGTCATATTGTGTGGCTTCTTCATCTATTTCTTTGTCAGAAAGTTCATTGCAAAGGAATTCAGCCTCTCTTTGTGAAAACTTAATAACACTACAGCCTTCAAGACCTTCTACTAGTGCACTATCCAGTCTTCTAGTTATTTCTCCTTTACTTTCATCATATCTAAGAAACCCTTGGATGTCAACTAAGAGGTGTTTTGTTAGCTTTTTGAGCTCTTCAAGAAGCTTAAATGATACTTCGTTGATAACTGGAGATACAAGAATAAAATCCCATTCTTCGTTTATTTTATCGGGGATTGTATCAGGATAATTGTCTGCTTTCGCTAAAATCTTAAAATTGCGTTTTCCTTCCTTATCCGCATCTGAAATAATAAAAGTTGTAGTATCTACAGAATCGCAGAAGTGGCACTTTTCAGGATTTAGGAAACGCTTAAGCTGTTCAATATAATTGGAATGAGTGTTAGGGTTGGGGTATTCAGGATCTACATAAGTCCAGATCACAGGGTCGATTTTAAGAAATGCTAAAGAAGTGAGAAAATAGTTCGGTGGACCTCCAACTTCTAGTATTCTAGCTTCTCCCAATTCATCAACTGTAATATGACCAATTAATAATGCCTTAGGATACGAAGGTCTAAATAATCTCCTTAACATCTCATATCAACAAAAAGTTTGAACTATAAAAAACAAGCTAATTTTACCAAAAGTTATTTTCAAATGTTAAAATTGCTCTTTTTACATTAATTAATGAAAATTTAAGAAAAATATTTGAAATAAATTTCAAAATCCAATCAATGATTATAAATAATTCCTCTGGGATTAGTCAATATGAGGCTTTCATTGGAGCCTAACTTGAAATTTAATAAAAATAACATTCAACTTGCAGAAGCAGCAAGATTGCTGGCTTTGGTAGGCGGAATTTTTGTCTTTATCCATGCCTTACTGTATTTCATTGATTTTCAATTGATGAGATTCTTATCACATATGTTACTCAGTATTACCGTTTTTATGCTGGAGTTAGAAATTAAAAAAAAGTGGTTTTATCACTTTTTTAATACCGGAGTAACTAGAGGAGGACTTTATTGCGTTTTATCTATAATAGCTTTAAGTGGTCTAGGCTATTCAGTTATGATCTTGGCTCCATTAGTAGTTTTTTTCTCAGGTGTTCTTAACGTACTAGCTGTAGTGGATTAACTTTTTCAAGAGGACTTTGAGATAATTTTTAAGACAATTGCTTTTTTTATTTAATTGCTTATAATTCTCATTCCTTCTTTCAGAACTATTTTAAATGGAACGTGTTTCTTTTTCTTTATGAACTGGATTAGTTCAATAATAGTTGTTTTAATCATTATTTATATTATTCTTGCAGCTTACCTTTTCTTCTTTATGACCAATAATGCTTTGTTCTGGAGATCAAGCAAATATGTAATTCCTTTTGGTCGTGAAGAAGGAACTCAGGAGAGAAAACAGCTAGAGAATCCAAGAATAGTTTACTGGAAATGCACTAATCCTTCTCATACCGGTTGGGTCATTCTTTTTCATAGTTGGGCGAGGAACAGTTCAAGAATGGTCTCTCGAGGACAAATTTACTGGAAAAGAGGTTATTCCATTCTATTAGTTGATGCTAGAAGTCATGGTCAAACCTATTTCGCTAAATACTCTACTGCGTTAGCCTTTGCAAGTGACACGATTACTATTACAGAAAAAGAAGGAATAAATGATGTAATAGTGCACGGGTTATCTTTTGGGTCTTTTGCTTCATTGATTTTTACATATAAGTCAAAGATAAATGTAAGAGGAATTGTTTCAGAAGCAACGGCTTCTCATCTTTCAAGCCTATTTAACGATTTTTTAAGAGCGACACACATGCCTAGATTATTATTTGGTTGGATTCCTAAACTAATTTTAAGTTATGATTTTCCATGGTACGAATATTCACCAGTTAATCTTCTACCTAAATTTAATATTCCTATCTTTCTAATTCATGGAGAGAACGACAAAATGTTTTTAGTTAAAGAACACTTTGAGCTTAATAAAACGGCACTTAAAGGCAATGAAAAAGCTTTTCACTGGATTGTTCCAGATTCAAAGCACTCTAAGATGGCTCTTCATCCAGAATATGTCGGTCGAGTTGAAGAATTTATTAGTATTATTGAAGAAAATTAGGTTTGAGTTATTCGAATGATCGTTTCTGAAAATTTTCAATTATTCAATAAAAACTTTCTTTGCACTTCCAGGGGTGAGTACTGAAATAATAACTAAAGGTTCATCTGAAGTTGCTTTAACTGCATGATTCATTCCTTGTGAAAATACAATCATATCTCCTTCTTCAATGTATCGAGGAGATTTGAATAACTTATTGCCCTTCTCATCAGTCGGTTCAAGATCTACTTCATCCAATTGATTTAATTCCTCTATGTTAGAATAATAAATTCCTTTCCCTTGTGTAATATACCAGAGATCTTCTCCGTCTGGATGGTAATGGTTTTGAATTTCTTGCCCTTTATTTATGGTCCACACTAATATTCTTCTTAAATCCGTTGTGCCAATTCGTTTTTTCACAGCTTCTTCGTCTGAACTATCAATGTAATCCTGTATATGAAAGATGTTTGTCATTAAGCTTCGAGATGTAAATTATCTTCACAATGAAAAATCCTTCTATTACGTTTCATTACTTTTTCTCTCTCTTATTACCTTAAACACACTCTTAACCGATTCTTCTTGCTCTAGAGTTTCAATACTGCATGGTCTTTGTCTTCTAATCTCCCTTATTGCTTCTTCGGTAGTATTAACCTTTTTCTCCATCAAGAGCCAGTGAGCTAACATTATACCGGTTCTTCCACATCCCGCGTAACAATGAACTAATACGCTTTTTCCTTCCAAATGATATTTTTTGCAAATCTTTCTGAATTCCAATACTTGCTCTATTGATGGAACTGAGAAATCAATTATTGGTAGATGATTTATCTCAAAATTAGCTAATAGCTCCTCTGAAGCTTGATACTCTATTTTTTCTCGAAGATTTATTATGGCTTTTATTCCTTTTTCTTTTAAAAAAATGAAATGTTCTTCTGTTGATGGTTTTGATGCTCCTGCTATAATCCCTTCTTCTACCCATGAAAAATTTGGTAAAGCAGTATTGTATTTCATATTTTTTAAAATTCTTTTATAAGTTTTAAACTTTCGCTCTACCAGATCTTTCTTTTGATTGTTTACTTCATGTCAACAAAGAATTATTTATTTAACCACTTAAACTGAGTGAGTCATTGTTAAATTTTTTTTTAATATTGAACAATTATAGAATAATTCTTATAGTTTTTTTAATTAGTTTTAACTGGAGATAATAATGACTGGTTCAGAGAATGATGCGAGTATTAATATAATAACTGCATTAGACTCAGAAGAAATTGATGAACCTTCAGAAATGGGCTCTTTTGAAGATGAAACTAGTCATATTAGCCGTAACAAAAAAACTATTCCAGCAATGTCCTCCGGGCTGAGTCTTTCATCATCTTTAATGGGCACATATATACAACTTTATGCTGTTTTTGTTGGTGCGAGTGCAATCATACTTTCATTGTTAATTTCGCTGAGAAATTTATTCCAACTGGGTTTTCAAGCACCTTTTGGAAGATTATCAGACAGAATAGGCCGAAAACCATTGATTTTCGGAGGATTCATGACAGCTGGTTTTATTTCTTTTCTAGTTCCACAGTTTGACTCACCTTATGCAATATTATTCTTGTTGATTTTTTATTCACTCTCCTTTAGTGCAGTTAGTCCTGCTTGGCAAGGATTGTTGGGGGATAATTCATCAATTGGAAAAAGAACTAAATATTTGAGTAAAATCACTTCAATTGGAACATTTACTACATTTCTATCATTATTGATTCTTGGTTGGATAATGGATAATGTGTTTGAAACGGCCTTCCTACAGTATCAATTCGTCTTTGTTGTAGCAGGGACACTTTTCATATTAACAGGCTTATTATCATTAACCCTCAAAGAAAAAACTATATCGATTAAACCACAAAGGTTAGCAAGAAGCAGTAAATTAGCTATTCTTGATCCTTTAAGAAACGATAAAACTTTCTGGAAATTCACTTTGATTTCAGGAATTATGGGCTTTGCAATGAGTATAGGTTGGCCAGTTTTTCCTTATATTAGAGAAGAATATGCTACACCTAGTGAAAACGCTCGTTTATGGATGGCTTTTTCTCTAACTCAGCTTTTTGCTTTGTTGGTTGCTGGACGCCTCTCTGCAAGATTTGGTTTAAAACCGTTATTATTCTTTGGTAGATTTATTATGTTCTTCATACCAATAATTAACTTTTTTGCACGAACCTGGTATGAGCTAATGATGGCCAATTTGGTTGGAGGATTAGGTTTTGGTATTTTTGTTGTTTCAATGAATTCATATATTTTGGAATCATCGTCTGCCGAAACCAAAGGGGCATATATAGGTTCATACAATTTAGTTTTTGGTCTTTTTACTTTTGCAGGCTCACTTCTTTCAGGTTTGTTACTTGATCACTTAGCTTCAGTAATGGGGTTCTGGGATGCGATTTATTTAATGTGTATAATTATTGCTATTGCTAGATTTCTAGGTTCATTGCCTTTCCTCTTCATAGATGAACCAAAAGGAGTAAAACAGTAAATGAACTACCCACCACCTCCGCTACGCATGCGGTGGGGGTTTCCTACGAGTCCTCGCAACTCAAGCCGTAAGAGCTTGAGGAACTTTCGTTTGACGGTTGGCTGTATGTCGTAGTAAATCCTGACCCAAAGCGTAATGCTTCAAGAAGGATTCCTCGTCCATAGAGGGTTCTTGCAATAGGTAACGAGGATCAATCTTTTTATGCCCTTTGATAAATTTATACCAAAGAAATCTCAACAAAAGATTTACTGCTGAGTTAAGGTCTCGATCCATTGTATTACCACAATTGCATTGGATAACACGATCTGATAATTTACGTTTTTCTTTTTTACCACACATAGAACAGGTCTTGGTCGTGTTTCGTTCACTAATTTCTATTACTCTTTTACCTATTTTTTTTGCTTTGTAGGTTAGAAATTCAGTAAATCTACTCATAGAACCTGTGTTTTGTAATGAGTGGTTAAGCGTCTTTTTTGCTTTATTTGCTTTTGCTGAACTTGTTGAGCCATTACTCTTCTTTTGAGCCATTTTTTTGACTGAAGCTTTGCCAACGATTAGAGTATTGGCTTTGGTGTTTTCAACACAGACCTTACTGATCTTATGCTGAAAATCTTTAAGCTGGTCTCTTAACTTACGTTTCATAGTAAGTAATTTTTTGTTGTAAAAATGCCATCTTCTTGACTTTTTCTTACAAAAGTCCCTTCGAGCTTGAGCTTCTGCAATTTTATCTTTCCAGTAAAGATCAGTTCTCCTATTAGCAAATTGAAGATGTTTACCATGAAGGTTAACCGCAGAAACAATATTTTCAATACCCGGATCAAATGCTTGGTATAGCCCATTATCAAAATAGGGAGGAACTTCAACTTCACAAATGATGGAAACATACCATCTATTCTTGTGATCCTGATAGAGTTCTACTTGAATAATATCCCCAATAGGTTCATACTTCAGCTCAAAAGATAGTTCAGTACCTGAGGTGTGCTTATGTGAAAAAATCAACAAATTATCGTGTAATTTGAAGCCACTCTGATTATAACAAAGAGTTTGAAAATTATCTTTGCTTTTGAAACCCGGTGAACGGGCATCTGTATGACCATTTTTTAGTAACCCAAAAAATGATTTGAAGTTAGCATCCAACTTTTTCAAAGTCATTTGTAAAACTTTAGAATAAACCCATTTGTACTCAGGAAACTGCTTTTTGAGAGCTGGTAATTGATTTTGTTGATCTTGATAAGTTATAAACCTACGTTTATCTTTAGGTTGCTCTTTTTCTGTTTGATAATTACTCTTGCGCTCTGCCAGGGCAAAATTATAAAGCAGTCTATTTTTCTCAGATAAGTCCCACAAAACATTTTCTTGTTGGTCAGAAACCACAATGGGTGTTTTGTAGGCTAGTTTCATAATTATACTTACCTATTTAACTATATATACCTTATAGGGACAGTTCTAAAACTAAAGAACTAGTTTTAGAGGTTTTTTTTCTTAATTTTTTATAACTTATTGTGAAATACAAACTTCAAAAGGGATCACACAGCGTTTACTCGCTCCATTATCATCTCATTTTTGTTGTAAAATATAGAAGAAAGGTCATAGATGAGATTATATGCAAAAACTTGAAAAAAATAATTTTGAGAATCTCACAAGATTATTATATTGATATTTTGAGCAATAGACCGATGTTGACCACATACATATTTTATTTTCAAGTAAACTAATACTTCAACTTCCAAACTATGTTTCATCACTCAAGTCTCTCTCATCAAGATTATTGAGAAAACAATTTCCACAACTTAGTAGAAAGCTATGGGGGAAATCATTTTGGTCGGGTTCTTACTTCATTATAACTACAGGTCAAATCACACTAGAAACTATCAAAAAATATGTTGAAAATCAAAGGAAATAAGCGAAATTCATCCCTCCACCTCCGTTCACTTCACTCACAAGCGGTGGGGGACTTCTTTCGCAGTAAGTTAAATTTAGAATTTATTTTTAATATTTCGAGTTTCATTCTCCAGAGAGAATTGATTTTGGGTAACTATAGTAAATAGTTCTTAGTGCTTTCTTCTCATCATAAGGTTCATTTAAAGCTTTTAGTAACTCCTTTCCCCATTTTTTAGCAAAATTCTTTGGAAGACCAGCTTTAATCAACTGATTAATAGTTCGGCAGTTTGAAGTGATCAGAGAAATAAGTACCGGGTCAGGAAGCATCATTCTTGGAGGTTTATCTAATTTTACAGCTTTGTATTCTCTAAAAACATAAGCTTTTCTTAGTTTTTTATGTAATCTCGAAGGAATTACTTGAGATTTTTTTGTTCTTAGAAATTCATTAGGGTTGAAAACATTATTCTTAACGCCTATTTCTTCAAATTTCAAACATTCTTTTTTGAATTGTTCATATAATTTTTTCTTCCTCAGATTTTCTTCTAAGAGTTTTTTAAGCTCACAAAGGAAATGAACGTCATATTGTGCGTATTTAATCAGTTCTTTAGTTAGAGGTCTTCTTCTCCAATTAGCTCTTTGGAGTTTTCGCTGTTTTGGGATGATTATGTTAAGATTTTCCTCAAGCACTCTTACAAGAGAATGATGGTTGGTAGTATTTTGAAGAATAGCGTCTGCTATAGAGGTATCAAAAAGGTTCTTCAAATTAATATCGTACATTCGTTTTAACGAAGCAATATCATCACCAGAGCCATGCATCACTTTACAGATTTTTTCGTCTTCAAGGACATCAAAAAATTCTTGGAAAATAGCATAACCATTCACACCTATTTTAACCATATCAATGATGAATTCTTTTTTATCAAAACAAATTTGTGCCAAACAAAGAGTATCACTAAAATAACTATGAAAACCAGTTCGTTCAAAATCAATCGCGAAAAATGGCTGCTCCTTAAGTTCGGCAATTAAAAGATTGAGATCCTTTTTAGATTCAATAATAATTGCAGTAGGAAGCTGAGTAGTCATTTTAAAAAGAGCCTTAATAATATATTCAAAAATCTATTATAAAGATTAAGGATGGAATAGTTAGCTTTGATCAAAGCCGATTTGACCAAATGACACTGGATCTTGGCTTGAATTAACAAATAAAACAGAAATTCTCTCTAATTCTTCTTTGACGAAGTATCCATATTCTCTTCTGATAACCAAATAGTGTTGTGTTTCTCCTAATTTACCAAGTTCCAAGCTTGGTTGCACAGTTTTTGGTAACTCGATAACTAGTTGGCTTTTTTCAGAGCTTATTTCATTAATATCTTTTCTCAGAAGAACTTGCTTAAAATCTCGAGGTGTTGAGGTGAAGAAACTAACTTTAGACCTTTCACAACCGTGCAGTTCAAAAATAAGATTTTTTGTATCTTTGGTATCACCTATTTTGGCTAGTTCTAAGATTATGCCATCTTTAAGTTGAATAATTGGATTAACCAAAGTACATTCTATTCCAAATTCCTTAACTTTTCCCTCGATTAGATGAGGAACAACAATAGTGGTATTTAATGCTCCAACTTGCATTCTTCCCATCTTTATTCTTTGATCTTTTTCTTCCAATTTAATAAATAGATTCCATTCATATTCTACACTTATAGTAATCCCGTTAAAGGTTGGAGGTGCATCAGGTGGAAGAACAAAATCAAAAACATACTCTTTTTGGATTGCTTGATTTTCATCCTCTACTTTTTTCAAATATTCAAAGTGGACTTCATCAGTTTCCTTTTGATTTAGGTGTTTGAATTTTTCAACAGCTCTCAGTGAGAAAAAAACACCTTGGTGATCTGTGAAAGAATTTTCATAGGGAGTAGTAACGGTAACTCTTGTCTTTCTCCCCGGCAGACTATTTTCTGGTGTTGTTTTTACTTTCCAGTTCACTTTATCCATAATTATAGTTATTTTACTAATTTATATGTTTTAAGATAGTGAAATGAAACTATCTTACGTGAAAAGGCAGTTAATCAGCAAACCTAAAATTGCTTTTCGAAATTATCTTTGTTTCGATTTTTGCCCCCTTCGCGTTCCAGTAGTAACTGGGGTTGCCTTTAGTGTTTTTGCGCAATGTCCGCCAAATAGGTATTATTTTGATGAAAAAAGCTGAAAATGTTAAGACTTCTCCAAATATTTTTATTTTACGAATGAAGATATTGTTACATGACTGTTGATACCGCTTTATCACTACTTGGTCAAACAGAAGAAAAACTTAAAATGGCAATAGAAGCTGTTGGCCAGAAAATACAACCAAACACGGAGAAGCTAAATCAAATAGCATCCATTTTGGAAAATCTGAAAGAAAGTATTTCTAGCAAGAAAAAAACTCAAGATGAATTAAAAAATGAGTTTGAAGAAAAAACACTGAGGGAGAATAACCTAACTTCATCAATTGAACAAAAACAAGGCGAATTCGAGCAAGCTAGAGCGTCTAGAGCCGCTAAAGCATCTGAAAGAGATGCCAAGAAAAGTACAATGAGCGGAAAAAGGGATATTTTAAATGAAGTAACAGGTTCAATTGCTTCCTGTGAGGTAGAAATTCGACAACTGGAAGAAACTATTGTAACAAAAGAACAGGAAATATCTGAGACAAAAACTATCAGAGATGAGTTTTCATCAAAAGAGGAAGAGCTTAACCTGTTGGTGGAAAAACAGAATGCCTTTTTACGTCAATGTTTGGCACTAAGTTATCTAGTTAAAGAATCACACCTTTCCAGTCCAGAAGTGGATGTGATCAAAGCTCTTTCAATGCATGGAGTAGATAACAAAACTCGTTTAATGAACTCAGTTAACGTTTCTGCAACAGTAGTAGAGGGAATATTAAGCACACTTGAAAGTAAAGGAATAATGTCTATTGATGAAGAAGGGATTATTACTACTAACTTTGATGTTGAGAGGTTTAGGTGATTACAATGTTACAAGGAATAAAACACGAAATTGATGGTCTAAAGCTGGCTTTAACACAGTTCTCTGATGATTTAAGAAATCAAGTAAATGAAATGAATTCATTATTAGATCAATCTGTAGCAGAAGCGGATGTTACAAACAGTGAACTAACAAATATAACTCACGTCCTTGATCAATTAAGATTAACAATTAGAGATAAGGAAACAACCATTGCTAAAAAAGAGCAAGAGTTATCTTCTCTGGAAAATCAAGAGCGAGATGAAAATAGTATTCTTAGAAAAGTAGAAGCAGAACTAGAAGAACTTAATGGAGAAATGACCGAATTAGAAACAGAGCTTACAGCAAAGCAAGAAAAGGATCTCACTTTGAAGCAAACAATTAATTCACTGAAACACTCCTTAAGTTCAAAAGAATCAGAACTTAATTCAGCCAAAAATGAGTTGAGTACACTTGAGCAAGAATTCTTAGTAAAGAAGGCAGAAAAGGAAGCAGAGTTTGAAAAAGTTAGGACTGAAAATATGATATTCAACTATCTTTTGACAGAAAGTGCTAGTGAATTACCAGAAGCAGAAATAATAGCTGTAATAGCTGAATCAGCAAAAGGAGTTTCTACTGAAATAATTAAAGAAAAGGTCAAGGGAACCTCTGCAGTTATGGTATTTAGACTTATCAAGCAATTAGAAGCAGCTGGTTTAATTCAAACCAGAGATGGTGATACATACTCTCCCTCTCCAAGTTTGGCAAATGCAATGGCTAATGATAAGTAGTCTTGTTATTTGATTTTCTTAGTCTCCTCTCCATTATACTTTTCACCTTTCTTCATTTTTTTTTCAAGTTAGTCAATAAATATTAATACTGAAGCTATCAACCAAAGATGAACGATCATGAAAAAAGTATTCATAGTTTTAGCATCATCAGATAAAGTAGTTCATCAAGAAGTAAGCTTGGTTCTTGCACTTAATTTTCTTATTAGAAATAAAGTTGAAAAGCTTAGACTAATGATCGGGGAGCCAGTTCTAAAAGCTTGTACTACTGATGAGGATTTCTTAGAAAATATAAGAGTCATTCATGAGCTAGGAGCTGAACTTTATACTTGTGAATCGGGAATAAAAAGAAATAATGCTTTTGAGTTAGTGGAGGAAACAGGTATTGAGATCGTTAAGATAGCAGATCTCATAATGGAAATGCTAGAAGAAGGATGGGAACAGCTCTCATTTTAGCTAAAATCACTTCTATCACTTTTATTACTTCTAAGTATATACTATCGAATACCTTTCTATTTTTTTATTCTTTTTTAAGTCAGCCAAAAAATATTAATAGAGAAGCTATCAACAAAAGATGACTAATTATGAAAAAAATCTTTATTTTATTAGCATCACCCGATAAAGTAGTTCATCTAGAAATAAGCTTGGCTCTATCCCTTAACCTTCTCATGAAAAAAAAAGTTGAGAAGCTCAGATTAGTAATTGGGGGACCAGTTCTAAAAATAATTGAAGAAGATGAAGATTTCTTAGAAAATATAAGAGTCGTACAAGAGTTTGGAGCAAAACTATATACTTGTGAACTTGCTACTAAAAGAAAAGAATCTCTAGAGGTAGCTAAGGAAACAGGAATGGAAATCGTCGACATGGTAGATCTCTTAACTGATATGTTAGAGGAAGGATGGGAACATTTCTCATTTTAGTTTTTTGTATAAATTATTGAAACTAAGTCAAGAGATAAAAATCCTCCCCATCTCCAATCACATCAATTTCATGGGAAAGGAGAGCTTATTGTGAAATTAGTTCCACATCTAACAGAGCAACAAATGCAATAAGATTTGATTTACTCAAATTGAA
>DAOWED010000097.1 GCA_030638685.1 Candidatus Heimdallarchaeota archaeon
CAGATAGTTATTGACGAGATAGTTATCAGAAAACGTGCAGTTACAGAGGAGCATAAACAGAGGATTCACAGAGGAACAGTTAGGCTTTTCAGACGATTAATTATGGATAAATATGGTGTTCAAGATGTTCCATACACTGAGGAATTTATTCAAATATTTGAAAATGAAGTTTTTGAAGTATTTGACATCTATCCAGAACTAGCACTTCCTATAATTTTGAAGATTCAACCTAGCAGTTATCGAAACTATATACAAGAACCCAAAGAAGTGATTATAGTATTAAGTGAAGGGATCAAATCAGAGTTAAGTTTTCTATTACAAAAATGGGTGAAGAAAGAAAATATCAACATAGATGCTCTTGGAAGAGCATTCGCTGAAATAGTAACTGAACTAGCTCAAGATAATAGAGTACAAGGCTTAGATCTTTAGAAAAACTCAATAAACTTACTATTTTTGTTCTTTCGATTTTCTATAGTTATTTACAATCAGACGAATTTCCTCATTAGTAAATATTCGTCTTCTATTTTTTGCAAGGGAACAAATATGATCAACAAGGAGTGTATCAGTTCCATCATACCCGTGTCTTTCAAGCCAATAAACAACGTTAGATTGCCCACTTACAGGCCCTACCTCTATTGTTTGGTCCCTTCCGAAAATATGAGCAGGTACTCCAGAATAGATAAGGTCAGTTAACCATTCATCGTTGCGCTTTTTGGCTTTAATGACCGCATTTGCGTGGACGCCAGTAGCTGTACGGAAAGCATCTTGCCCAACAACAGGATATGAGTGAGGAATCTTCACACCGAACATTTTAGCAGCTTGATTACAGTATGGAATAATTGCTTGAGTATCTCCTTCGTATTTGTAGCCTTCGAGAAAAAGATTAACTATTAAAAGGTCCATAGGAGTATTTCCACAACGTTCACCTATTCCAAGAGCTGTTCCATGGATTCTATCAACGCCACATTCTGCGGCAACTAAAGCGTTAACAAGAGCAAGACCTCGGTCATCATGACCGTGCCAATCAAGCTTGATTTCTTCTTTTGTATCTTTGATGAGATTTTTCATAAAATCAACAATTTTTCGAACTCCAACAGGTGTAGAATGACCCACAGTATCAGAAATACAAACACGGGAAGCTCCGGCTTCAATAGCCGTGAGATAAAGTTTTTCTAAAAAGTCAGGATTGGCTCTTGTAGTATCTTCAGTAACAAAGAAGCAAGAAAGATCATTATCTATGGCGTAAGCAATAGCTTTTTCTGCTAAATCAAGCAAGTATTTTTGATCCCAATTTTCAATAAATCGTCTAATTTGGCTGCTACCGATAAAAATGGCAGCCTCAAGCTTTACTTCTGCTTTAGCTGCAACATCAATAATAGGCTTAATATCATTAATTGATGAACGAGCAGCGCAATTAGGTGAGAGAGGAAGATCATTCTCGCGAATATATTTACTGATCGCTACACAGTCATTAAACATTTTATCATGAGCACCAGGAAAGCCAATATCTGCGGCATCAATTTTTAGGTCAATCATTCGATCAATAAATTTGAGCTTCAGTTCAAGAGGGGGTTCATAAACAGAAGGAGACTGTACTCCATCACGTAAAGATTCATCATTAAGTTCTGGAAATGGTAGATCCTTTTTCAAAGAATCATTCCAGTTGAATATCATTTCGTGATACTTTTCTGGTAGTTGGTTCGAACCAGCCATTAACGTAACAAAGCAATAAGCAATATAAAGTTCGTGGTTTAAAATGAATAACAAAACCTCAGAGCTTAGATAATAGTTGTAGGTCATTTTTTATCCAAAAACAAAGTGTTCAACAAGAGATGGTAGATGATATGATAGCAATCATTACTTCTTTTTCTGGTAAAATTCATGGGCTAAGAGCTCATAAGAATAAGAAGAAAAGAAGAAAAAAAGAAAAAAATAGCGGCTTAAACTACTTTAAACTATAGTATTATCTTTTAAAAAGACTAAACTAACATTTATGGGTTTATAAAGGCTTTTAGCTATAGAACAAAGAAAGAAAAAAAATCGACAAGAAAAAAGCTCATAAAAATTTCTTTCTTTAAAAGGAAATTTGGTTATGATACTATTGAGGATTAGTACATGGTTTCTGAGGTTATCAACAGAACATTCGGTTTACAACCAATTGATTATTGTTCTAGTTGTAAGACTGCTATTGTAGAGACCAAAATAGCTGATTTCAAAGAAGAAGTTTTTTGTCCTAATTGCGGAAAAGAGATAATTGAACGATCTTCTTCTTTCCCTCCTGAAATTTTCCAGAAGTTCAAACAAGCAGTCAATGGCTTGATAAAGTATGGTTATAGCTTACCAAATGCTTATTTTCTCAATGATGGGTCAAAAGCTGTTAAAACGTTCTACAACCTCATGATCAAAAAGAACCATGTTAAAGCCTACCTTAAAAAAATAGGATTGCTAGAAAGACTAATACGTTGTGCAGCTCAATCAGCTTATTTCGCTATTAGAACTCAGAAACAAAGGAAAGAACTAGTTAGTCTTTTTGCGGGTCTTTTTTACCATAAATTAAGGAAAGTCCTAAAGAGAACTAATGGAAAACCTCTAACTCGAAAGGATCTTGAATGGTTCATAGGAGCAAAATTTCCAAAAAAGAATTTAATTAAAGAAGCTAGGGAAGTATTAGAGGAAACTATAACGGTTTTTGAAACGAGTTATTTGACAAATGAATATTTGACTAACCTACTAAGGCAAACAAGGAAGTTATTGCTTAAGAAATTCAAAACATCATTTTCAGTTAAAACTGATAAACCTGTACCAGTCAGGCAATTAGTTATTTCTGATTACTTGGAATTAAAAGTAGCCAAATGGTTTTTGACTGAAAAGGATAAATTTGTCAAGAACTTCCTTAGTAACCTTTCAAGACGGCTAACTAATCGTTTTAAGGACTTAATTCAAGGTCAAGGACCTAGCTGGCA
>DAOWED010000165.1 GCA_030638685.1 Candidatus Heimdallarchaeota archaeon
GAACAGCTACTAATCCAAAAAGAGGCCCCTTTCTTCAAAAAAGGCCAGATTATTTAGTTTTTAGAACAGTTCGTGGCATGGTTCCTTGGAAAATTCCAAGCGGACGAAATGCAATGAAACGATTATCAGTTTATATAGGCACACCTGATGAATACCAGGGAAGTGACGCCAAAACTTTACATGACATCACAAGTGAGAAACTACCTTTACAAGCTAAAGGTATTTCAGTTGGTGAATTATCAATAGAACTCGGATGGAATGGTCGAAAGTATATGGATTCACTAAATTAAGGAATGATATAAATGAGCGAAATAGTACAATCATCGGGTAAGAGAAAACGAGCAATTGCTCGAGCTACAATCCAAAAAGGTGTAGGTAGGATCCGTATTAACAGTGTTCCACTAGAAATATATCCAAACGAATCCGCTAGAATGAAAATATTGGAACCTTTGATGTTAGCTGGTGAAGAAATTCACAGCAGTATTGATATCAAGATTTCAGTAAAAGGCGGAGGAACAATGGGTCAAGCTGACGCTACTCGTATGGCTATTGCAAGAGGTTTAGTAGAATTTACTGAAGATCCTGCATTGCGTGAGAAATTTACTCAGTACGATAGAACCATGTTAAGTGGTGATACAAGACGAGTAGAACCAAAACATTTTGGTGGAAGAAAAGCAAGAGCACGATTCCAGAAATCGTATCGTTAAACGCCAATATCAACCATTTCAATTCTCCTCTCCCTTTTTTAACTTTTAATCCTTAAATTCAATCTTTTTAAACAAGGTTTACTTAATAGAAAAGAACTGAAACAATACGTGAATTAGAAATTATATAAAAAATAATTTGGAGCGATAGAATGATAGAAATAGATGGTTCAATTGGTGGAGGTTCCGTGATAAGACTCGGGGCACCTTTAGCGATACTAACTGATCAAAAGACAAGAATCATAAATATTCGAGCAAACCGTCCAAAACCCGGATTATCAACACAACACATGCAAGGGTTAAAAGCCTTAATTGCATTGACCGGTTCATCAATTGAGAATGTTCATTTATGGTCTGATGAAATAACAATCACTCCTTCTTTATCACTCAATCCAGTAATCAATATACCAATTCAGACTGCAGGAAGTGTAGGGCTTGTTTTTCAAATAATACAGAACGCTTCTATAAACTCGTCAAAAGAGATTAATCTTCATGTGGAAGGAGGGGCAACTTATGGAAAGTGGGCTCCACCTGTTGCTTATCTTAAAAATGTAACTTATGAGATTCTAAAAAAGATAGGACTTAATGCACAGGTGGAAGTTAAGAAAGAAGGCTTCTTCCCAAAAGGTGGGGCAAAAGCTCAGTTAACTCTTTTTCCTCGAGTTAAATCTGCTCCTTTGGAACTTCTTCCTTTGGAAAAAGGTGAGTGGGATCTTAATGGTGAAATAATCGTTTCAACGGAGCTTGTTGAAAGGCAAGTAGGGGAAAGAGTAAAGAAAACGATCACAAAATTAGCTTCTAAGACTAATCTTTCCTTGAAAAAACTTGAAATCAGAGTTGTCGAATCTTTAGGTGTTGGCTGTGGAGTCAGTTTGTGGGCAAATATTGGTGGTCAAAGGCTTCCTATTATTGGTAGTGGGCTACCCGGAGAGAGAGGAATGTCCTCAGAAAAATTGGGTAAACTAAGTTTCAAGCTAGTGAAAAAGGAGATAAGTGCTGGTTCACCAATAGATGAATATGCTTTAGATCAAATACTTCTTCCTTTAGCTATCGATGGTGATTTTGAGATTTATACTCGTTTTGTATCTGACCATATGCTGACAAATATAAGCGTAATAGAACGCTTCTTAGGTCCATCTTTTAAGCTTGAAGATGATTTTAAAACAAAATTAGTAAGAATAACACCTCACTGGTAGAAATAAGATTATGATAGATCTGAGCTTGTATTTTTTTGAAGATATGACAAAAGTTTAAACATTGAGTCATTTATCAAACGTTATGCTTCGACTTTTGGCTTTTTTAATGGTTATTGCATTAGTTTTCACAATTGTATTATTAACAGCAGTAAGATTATTTAAAATGCTCTCACTTGCAAAGAGCAGTTCTAATGGTAGAATAAACAATATTAACCAAAGAACAAAAAATGTAATAGTTAATGTACTAGCTCAGAGTCGCGTCGTAAAAACACGAGCTGGTGTATTTCATGCACTAATTTTTTGGGGATTTATCGTGATGACACTAGGTGCAGTGGAAATTTTTGCAAAAGAGATTTTTCCATCCTTTGATCTTTCAGTTTTGGGTGATGTTTATTTCGGATTTATTTTCCTTCAAGAAGTGTTTACTCTAATAGTTATAGCTGCAGTCTTGGTAGGTTTATACAGAAGACTTATTGTTAAACCCACACGATTACAATCGAGTCTAAAAGGTTCAATTGACGGGATAATTGTTCTTGTTGCAATATTACTGCATTCTATTGCCTCTTTTCTAGCAAAAGCAGGAGAGATTGCCATAAATGAGCTAGATCCAGATTGGGCTTTTGCTTCTAACTTTTTGTTTACTCTCTTGTTGGAAGATAATGCCTCAAAGCATTTAATGTATGATATTTTTTGGTGGATTCACACACTTACGATATTTGTTTTTATTATCTATATTGTCTTTGGTTATTATTGGCACCCTTACTATTATCCCTCAAAACATATGCATATTGTAGCAGCTGTTGCCAAGGTTTTTGTATCAAATTTGGAACCATCTGCCAAAATGAACGCCTTAGACCTTGAAGATGAAACAATTGAAGTCTTTGGTGCAAAACAATTAGAACAATTTGAGTGGCCAACGGTTTTAGATGGACTTGCTTGCACAGAATGTGGAAGGTGCGATGAAGTTTGTCCTGCTTCTCAGACGGGTAAAAAACTATCACCTAAAACACTAATACATGAAATTAAGGAGCATAATTTGACTCGAGAAAAACAATTAAGATCATGCAATGAACCAAATACTTTCCCAGAGCCAGAAAAAGACTTAATTCATGATATCTTATCTGAACAATTTTTATGGGATTGTACAACTTGTGGTAGCTGTATGGAAGTATGTCCTGTTTTTATTGAACATGTTCCAGTTATTATTTCAATGAGACAGAGTTTGGTGTTAATGGAAGGAATAATACCATCAGAAGCAAAAGGAACAATGCGAGGATGGGAAACAAACTCAAATCCTTGGAATTATCCAATGAATCAAAGAAATGATTGGACAGAAGGATTGGAAATTAAAACTCTAAAAGATAATCCGAAGGCAGAATTACTATACTATGCTGGATGTGCTGCTTCCTATGATGATAGAAATAAGAAAGTAGCAAAAGCCTTTGTTGAAATACTTCAAACTGCAGGAATAGATTTTGCAATTTTAGGAGAGGAAGAAAAATGTTGTGGAGAAACAGCAAGACGGCTTGGAAATGAGTTAGTAGGTCAAGAGTTAACGATTTCAAATATTGAGAAATT
Organism: Candidatus Heimdallarchaeota archaeon; assembly: GCA_030638685.1. GTDB lineage: Archaea > Asgardarchaeota > Heimdallarchaeia > Heimdallarchaeales > DAOWED01 > DAOWED01. The sequence goes on from DAOWED010000165.1 coordinate 3,479, forward strand.
CAACGAATATGGAGTAAAGGCAATTGTTACAGCTTGTCCCCACTGCTATAACACATTAAAAAATGAGTATTCCGATTTTGGGTGGACAGGTAAAGTACAGCATGCTACAGAGCTGGTTAATGATTTACTTAATGAAGGAAAGGTTAAGGTTCAAAAGGAAGAAAGGATAATTGTATACCATGATTCGTGTTATCTAGCTCGAGGAAATGATGTGATAGACGAACCAAGAAAAATACTCCAATCGCTTGGAGTTGAATTGAAGGAAATGGTGAATAATAAAAAAGGAACTTTCTGTTGCGGAGCAGGAGGGGGAAGAATGTGGCTTGAAGAAACTGAAGGAGAAAGAATTAATCGAGTAAGGATACAAGAGGCAAAAGAAACAGACTCAGAAATAATTTGTTCATCCTGTCCTTATTGTTTAACAATGTTTGAGGATGGAATGAAAGCAGAAGAAGATTCCGAATTGAAGACCTTTGATTTGATCGAGCTAGTTGCCTTAGGTTTAAAGAAATAATCGAGAATGATATCAATTATACAATAGTAAAAGCAACCATAGTTACTTATTCGACAGTTGGAGCATTGCTAGGAATATCTAAAGGAATCTATGGTTTTGTTAAAAAATAACACTCTCACGGATAAATTTCTAAACAGCTAGGTGGATATATTAGTTAATGGTGTTATTAAGAGTCGCCCTAGGACAAATGAGTTCTTTACCGGCAAACCCCGATGCTAATTTAAAAATTATTGAAGGGATGTGTGAAAGAGCACAAGAAGATAATGTTGATTTGATTATTTTCCCAGAATTAAGCGTAACAGGATATTTAATGCATGATGAAGTTTTTAACTTAGCAGAAAAGATACCTGAAGGAAATTTGACACAAAAGCTTAGAAAAATAGCCAATAGAACAAATGTTTCAATATTAGCTGGTTTACCCGAGAAAGAGCGACCTGGGGTTCTTTACAACTCAGCAGTTTTTGTTCAGCCCAATAGTGAAACTTATACAACACGAAAGATCTTATTGCCAAACCATTCTGTTTTTAACGAAAAACGTTATTTCAAACCAGCTGAAGAAATCAAAACTACTCCCTCACCATGGGGAGGTCTAGGAGTACAAATATGCTACGATCTATTTTCTCCAGAAATTTCTAGATTTCATGCACTCAACGGCTCTCCTCTTTTAATCTGCTTATCTGCATCTCCGGGAGTAAGACAACAGCTATTTGAATCATTTATCAAGGCAAGAGCAGCAGAAAACGCCAGTTTTCTTATTTATGTAAACCAAGCCGGAGTACAGGACGATTTAATCTTCTGGGGGGGAAGCGAAGTTTGTGATCCTTCAGGTAAACAATTACTGAAACTTAAATATGATGAGCCTGACTATGGAGTGGTAGAAATTGATCTTTCCCAAGTAGATCGAACAAGAACATTTATTCCAACAATAAGAGATGCCCCCGGTTGGATTTATACTGATTTGAAAGAAGCACAAGCTAGAAGGTGAATGTATGAAAACTGAATTTATGAGAGTAGAAAAAATAATTATCGAATTTATAAGAACAACCGTGGAAAAGGCAGGAGCAAAAGGTGGAATAATTGGGCTCTCAGGAGGGATCGATTCTGCAGTTGTAGCTGCTTTAGCATGCAAAGCATTAGGTTCATCTAACGTTCATGGTTATTTTATTCCTTCATCAGTAACTCCATCAGAAGATGAAGATCATGTAAAAGAATTAACAACAAAATTGGGAATGTCATTTGAAATAATTCCTCTAGATGATCTATTGGAACAATATAAGACACTACTTAATCCAGAAACAACTTCAAACAATATGGCCTGGGCAAATTTGATGCCTCGAGTAAGGCAAGCACTTCTATATTTTAAAGCCAGTGAGTTGAACTCATTAGTTCTAGGAACTAGCAATAAATCAGAATTAATGATTGGTTATTTCACTAAATTTGGCGATTCAGCAGCAGATCTTGCCCCAATAGGGGATTTATACAAACAAGAAGTTAATGACTTGGCAAAACATTTAGAGATACCGGCATCAATTATAACAAAGGCTCCATCTGCAGGTTTGTGGCCAGGACAAACCGATGAAGAAGAGTTAGGTTTTAGCTACAAAGAACTGGATGAAATATTAGAGGCATTAGAATCGTTCCAAACAGTAGATCAAGTGCATGAAAAGACGGGAATAGCTAAAGAAACTATTTCAAGAGTTGTAAAGCTTATCCGATTAAATGAGCATAAAAGAAGACCTCCATTAACTCTTAAACTGGGATATAGGAGTCCAGGACATGATTGGAGAGTACCATTTTTCACATAAGTTGAGTAACTGATAAAATGAAAATAATCAATTAGTTATTTAAGTGTCGAATCAAATTGTATTGTATGCGTTTTCTTGTTTCCATGATCTTAGGTTTGCTTGTTATATCGATGATTCCTACATCTGTAAGCTCAGAAATAATAGTTCACAATTCGGCTCCTGAAAATAGCTCAATAACTATTGCTCTGAGTTTTCTAAACTTTGATGACAGAATTAATTTGGAAATGCTTGATTCGTATCTTCCAAGCACTGTTGATAACACTTATACCAACTTCGAGATTTCCTATGAAATAACTCAATTAAGCGCATCAATAAATGAATCAATCACAGATTACTGGGATACAAACGGTCCTTTGATGGAACATTCAAACGTTGATTTTGACCCCTCTCTTTTTGGATCCACAACAGATGTATTTGTTAATAAAACAGGTAGAGCAGTTGATGCTCGTGAGTTTGAAAAATGGTTTTCAACAATTACTCCAGCAAAAACAGCAGATTATTCATTATACTTACTAAATTTAACTCATATTGATGATGGATATTCTCATTGGTTTTCATTAGCAACAGAAGATGTTGATTCAAATAGCTCATCGACAGGTTTTTACTCAAAAACAACTAACCTTCATTCAAAACCAACTGTAGGGTTTGGTGGGTCATTTGATAGAAGCTACTTTTTAGATTTAAGCTCATATCACTGGTATCCTAACTGGATAGATTCGATTTGGGGAGACACTATTTATCCATATATCGAAACAACAATTCAAGAAATAGTAATACAAGAAGATATAGACACTTCAGTAGGGCAAGATACAATAAGATCATGGATAGCAGACTGGGTGATTGATATTGAACGAAATAATTTTGTAGGATACGTTAATCCTCCAATGATAGTAAGAGGAGATGGAGAACCAGTCATTTACCCAACAGTAGAAACTGACGTATTAATACTTTCAAACTTGACAGACTACGGACATTCGCTTGAAAGCCTTGAATGGATGACCTCTGAAGCAAGAATAGAACAACCATTGATGGAATTAGCACCTTTCGTAAATTGGGAAGCAAATGTAAGATATGAAGAACTAAGCAGTTATGCAGATCTATATGAGCGATTTAATAACGAAGCTGTGGAAGGAGAGGGAAACATAGAGGTGATAGATGGCTTCTTAAATTATATTAGTTCATATCTATCAATACTCTTTCCTGAAGGAGAAGGAGATATTGGTTTTCCCACCATTATTTTTATGACGAATAGCACATCAATGAGTCTTGCTGGAAAAAAGTTTGCAGGACTAGGAGGGATGGGGTGGCAATTGATGAATATTAATCCATCAAGGGTATACAGATTAAATGAGACAAGCAATAAATATGAGATACCAGATAAAGGAATGACACAGGTTATAGTACATGAAATCGGCCATAGCACAGGATTTGGACACCCTCACAATGACTACTTTGGTTGGGCTGGTGATTACGTTGAAAGTGTTATGAGTTATTATACCGTCACTTCTAATTTTTCCGAGTTTGAAATAGCCGGTTTTAGTCGTACTTCCACTGATCACTATTTTGGCTTTTATAATGCCCAAGTTGAACAAATAA
>DAOWED010000051.1 GCA_030638685.1 Candidatus Heimdallarchaeota archaeon
ATTTGAATATTTGTATTCTTAATTACTTCAAATAAGATATTGTTTTTACTTTTTTTGCTTTTCACTCTAACAATAAACTACTTTTAGAGATTCTTTAGAATTATCTTATGGCTCTTGTTGGTCTCAATGGTTATGCCTCATTTTATGGGTTAATAGTCATCTTAAACCTAGTGTGGGTAGCTCGTCTATCCCCTTTCGCTCTAAGATCTGTACGATCAAAGAATTGGTCTCATATTTCTATCTGGGCATTTGTTGTAGGAGTTATAGCTACTTTCCCTTGGCTATTTTACGTAGGTTCGCTGTTATCTGGAACTATTAACATTGCTTTTTTCATTCTGACACCAATAGCTGCTTTAGTTCAAAACGTGCTTGTTTGGAGGGTAGATGTCGGTAATAGAGGAAGAAGCACTTTTGTTGCTAATATTACCATTCTTCTTATCAATTTTTTCCAAGCCTTCTTCTGGTTTGCTCAATGGTTGAACATCAATGGCAATGATCCAGAATCTAGTTTCTTAATTTACCTCTTTAGAATTCCAATAGTTACATTTGTAATATCTCAAAGTATACTTTTCTACGATTTTGCTTTCTTGAATCCTTGGATAATGCTACCAACTCCCCTTATCTGGCGAAAAATTAATCTTATGAATATTTCGTGGGGACAATTAAGAAAAGGCGAAACTCCAGTTGAAGAAGTTAAAGAAGTTGAAAAAATAGTTACTAAAAAAGAATCTAAAGATGTATTTAACTTAAATGCAAAACATGACGAGGAAAGTCCATTAAGACCACCGGGAAACCCACTTGAGGGTTTCTGGAGAGGAGCAAAATGGTTTGGTAAGTTTCTGGCAATTGTATATCTTATTATTTTATTATTTGGGATAATTGGTGGAGTAAACCTTGTTTCAAACTGGAATGGTTACGCAGACTATAAAGATGTTAATTATATTTCTCAACCAGGTCAAAGCTTTGGTTCGATTTTGCCAACTTTAAGTGACAAAGATGAAGTCCCAAATAATTGGCAAGAAAACGTTGCTAAGGAAATAGACTGGTTAGATGACCTAGGAGCTACTCATGCTAGAATGGATCTTTTCATTCAGTTAACAGAAACACAAGAAGGTATTGATGCTCTTAACTGGACCATTATAGAACTACATTCTAGAGGTTTTGAAGTTGTTCTTGGCTGTTTTGGTGATTCAGATTGGGCATCATCATCTGGAACTACTATTCTCGAAGTATATCAAACTATCTCCGATCAAGCCGATTTTCTTGCAGAAAACTTCAACCCAGATATGCTTATCATTTTCCCAGAACCATACGGATATCTATGGAGCACTATTGGTGGGGCAGCAGAACCAAGCCTTTGGATGACGTATATCAACAGTACAGCTGTAAGACTTAATGACTCCTACCCAGAGATTGATGTCGGTACAACTCTAGTGTATGGTACAGAACTGGCAACACCTAATTCATGGGAATTATACGATTTATTAATAGCTAATGGTTCTTTCGTAAAAGCAATTGGATTAGATATATATCCTATTGTAAAGTCTCATCTTGATGATGTGGCTCTTCTCGTTGACAAGTTCAGTTCACGAAGTAATAATTTAACTCAAGAATTATGGGTATTTGAAATTGGTATCTCAGGAGCTTCATTAGGAGAAACTATTCAAGCGAACTTCTTAGGTGAAATTTTGGGTTACTTAAGTCAATATTCCGAAATAAAAGGAGTAATGCAATATTCATTAGTTGATGGACCAAAGGATATGAAGCAACTAGGACTAATTACTTCAGATGGAAGATTGAAGGATAGCTATTATGCCTTCCAATTTGCAATTGGAGAAATAAGGGGTTAACTAAAAAAGGAGAAGATTTCATGTTTTTCAAACAAGGACTATTAATTTCAACAGTCAGATTTAAGGAACGAAACTGTGCTTCTGAAATGTATTACATTTTAAAGAAATATATTGAGGTCCCTGCAGATAGAATGAAACTTCGTCCTACTGGAGTTTCCGGTTTAGTAATGGCAGCCTTATACGATAACAACATTCTTGAAATTGCTGAAAAACTCAAGAATCTTATTCAAAAACCTGGATTCGCCATGTTTCCTACAAGATTTGTACCTATTGAGAAAGTTTTTCCCACAACCATTGATGATATTGTTGCTGGACTAACTAAAATTAACGCTCGTGAGCGTCTTACTGACAAAAAATGGCGTATAACAATCAGAAAAAGATATGCTCAAGAAATTGATCGTCAAGAACTCATCCTAAAAGTGGGAGACGCTATAGGTGATGTTGGAACAGTTAATTTAACAGACTATGATTTGGAACTTAGGATTGAAATTTTAAGCCAAGAAACAGGTCTTTCAATTATTCCTCCAGAACTTGATGTTCAAATCAAGCAGCCTGATTTCTTTCAAGATTAGTACTTACGATTTCTACGGGCTATACTTTCTTTGATTTTTTGCTCCATTTTAAAAGTAAATTTTTTTATGATCTCGTTGACTGTTATTGTAGCCTCTTTTTTCTTTTCTACATTCATCCCCGCGGCTGCAAAATGGCCTCCTCCTACTCCACCTAGTTCTGACGCAAATTCTTCCATAAATCTACCAAGATCAAGTTTATACTTGTTCAAAATAGCGTTTTTTCCTCTCACACTTGCTCTAATAAGAGTTTTTTTGAGGTTAACTACAAAAGCAATATCTGCTCCATAACTTATCAATCCTCTTGCAATAGATGCTTCAAAGGCACTTGCAAATGAAACAACCACTTGAACAGTTTGAAAATCATATAATTGAGCTCTTGAAAAAGCTTTCAAACGGGCTTTTGTCTCTGAGCGATCCATCTCTGTTTGTAGTAAACTATTTGCAGTTGTGTAATTTTTTATATTTGAGATTAAATTATTAACTATCTCAAACGTCTTTGGGCTAATGTTGTAGAAACGTCTTGAATCATATAATGTTCCGGCTAAAAGGGCTTGCTGCACTTTATCAGGTATTTCCATCCCCGATTCTTCTTTTTCAGTCAGCCAGTATTCAGCAATCATTTCACATGTAGAAGTGTATTCTGAGTCTATATTTACCCAGTTAGCTTTCTCAACTAGATCTCCTTCAGTATGATGATCAATAACTAAAAACGGTAATTGTTCAAATTCAAAAGAAGCTGCCAATAAACTGCTACTTGAGTCAACCAGTATTATTGCTGCAGTTTTTGCAAGTATAGTTGATATCTCTTCACTTGGTTTATCTGAACTATAGTCAATCCAATTAATACCTAGTTTATCAGCAAGTATTTTACCTGTAGCGTTCACTTTTGGAAAAATATAAACGGGTTTTCCAAGATTATATCTTTCAAGTAAGTTCCCTAATGCATAAGCGGAGCCTACTGCATCTGGATCTGCATTAACGTGAGATGTGATAATTATGTTTTCATCTTCTACCCTTGGTTCAACTAAAGAAAGATAAATTTCCTTGAAAGAAACAGAAGAAGTCATAAAATCACATTGATGTTGAAGTAGTTATCTTTTGAATTATTGAGTTATTAGCCAAAAGAATGGTAAGGATCAAGTCTGAAATGTTACAAAGGACGTTGTAAACTTTCTTGAAGTTTGGCTTCTAGCTCCTTATACTCTTTTTGAGATGATTCGATCATTTTGGAGTAATTAGCTAGTTGAATGTTAAGAGTTTCTAGAGTATCTGAAAGGCTTGAATTGGTAGTTTCTGCATCAGAACGATACATTATTGCTCCGGCCATTCGATAAACTACGGCTTCAGCTTCAAGTTTTTCAATTGCTTTTAGGGCTCGTTCAATGTCTCGAAGCTGTGCTTCTAACGATTGTTTATGGTTGAGAAATGCTTGAAGATTATTACCCAAGGTTTGAATTTTATCAACATCTTGTTGCTGTTCGGGAGTAAGTTTGAGTGACACTTTTAATTACGCTCAATTTAGATTTGGCTAACTCTTTATAATGCGTTTGGTCATCGTCTGCTAAGCTTTAAGTCATAGCTAAAGAGATGAAGAATAACTTTTTTGCCGTTCTTAATCAAATTAGATCAAGCAAGAAACTCAAATTTAGCTAATAAGAAAACTGAAATTTATGCAAACAAAGTGCAAAGTGCAAAATGAAGTCAATCATCCTCAACTTGTCGCGTGTACATCATTGATCAGACTGGAGCAGTTCTCTCATCGGAGGATTGACCAAATGAAAATATAATTGACTATCCATAAGTTATTCGTTTTAATCAATTAATTACTAGTCAAATTACTTGACTGAAAAAAAAATCAATAATCATTGCTTTTAAATAACTCAAAGTAAACCTTGGAATAACGTTAGCGAGATGTCTCAACTAGAGGAATCGCTAGAGTGATAATAATGCCAAACGCATACCATTATATTGGTGAGTTCTGGAAAAAAAGGAAATCACCTGAATTTAGAAAACTTAGGAGAGACCGTTTAATTACTTGGAGAAGAGAACAAGTCATTACTCGTGTCAAAAGACCTACAAGATTAGATCGAGCACGACAGCTTGGTTATCGAGCTAAACAAGGATATATTATAGTTCGAACACGAATTCGTCGTGGTTCTCGAAGAAGACCAATGCCTGTTCAAGGACGTCGTCCTAAAAGAATGGGTTCAAAATTAATCCAAGCACGTAAAAATCTTAGATTAATGGCCGAAGAAAGAGTACAAAGAGCTTATACTAACCTTCAAGTTCTAAACTCTTACTGGGTTGCACAAGATGCTCGTCACAAATATTATGAAATTATATTAGTTGACCCCAACCACCCAGTTATTTACAACGACCCTCGAATATCATGGATTGGTGAAGTCCAACATAAGAGGCGTGTAAATAGAGGTCTAACTTCTGCCGGTAAAAAAGGTAGAGGTCTCCGACAAAAAGGTCGCGGAGCTGAAAAGATCCGTCCTTCACTTAGGAGACACAAGAGAAAAGGTAATTAGTACCACTTCTCTAATATCTTCCCCTATCCCCTCCCAAAAACTATTTTGAGCGATTATTATGGAAAACGCTATAACTTATAATTGGTTATCATTAACAAGTTTTTCATATATTACTGAAAGTGAAAATAAAGTCAGAAAGGCAATGTTAAACCTTCTTCCTGAGAATTTAAGAGAAGAAACAACTTTTGATAGAAGAGTCATGCATGGTCAATATAATGACAGAATTTTGAAACTTGAGCTACGCTTTACTAAGAAGAAAATAATAAACCAAATCGTTGATTATTTTCAATCCAAAATCTCATCCTCTGACAAAAAAGGATTAACTTATAATTTTAAAGACCAGTGGGAAGAAGAAAACAGGATCTGGCATTTGAGAATTAACAAACAACAAGCTTACCTTGAAGAAATTAAACTTGATAGTGGAGGAGACATCATTAAATGGTCTCTAAAGTTCACTATTTATGACACCGGTGAAAAGGATACTGAAGCAGTTACTCGAGGGTTCCTTGAAGAAGAAGGGTTATTTCTTTCAGATAAATGAAAGGAGGAGTAATTATTAGCTTTGATGTTTACATTGATAAGAATCTGTTTAAAAAAAATGAACTGGATTCAATCATACACTTGCTTCAACTTTTTGAAATAGAGTATGCAGCCATAAATGGATATTCAATTAATATGGTAAGGAAGGCAAATAACCACTATTTAGAAGAAGTAGATATAGAAAATACTCCGGAAAAAAGATCAACAAGTGCTTCTCCTACATTTGTTTCAAGAATTACAATTAAGGAAAAAAACGATCGAGAACTAAAAAATAAAGTAAGAAATTACAGAAACGATTACCATATAATTGCGGTAGAACCTATTTCTGAAAATCAAGCAAGATGGGCAGCAAGGGATGGAAGAGTGGATATTGTAACATGTAACAATCACAATATAGCAATTATGCAACAAGAATCAATCTATTCACTAGCAAAGGCTCATTCAAAAGCAATTGAGTTTCAAATGAAACCAATAATAACTGCCAAAAAATCAACTCAAGGAAAGTTAGTAAGACAATATTCTAAGGTCTATTCTTATATCAAACAAAGAAATGTAAAATTCTGTATTTCCTCAGGAGCGGAAGAAATACATCACTTGAAAGAGATGGATACCTGGAGAACACTAGCAACGATTTTTGGAGTGGAATATAGCAAAGGAAAAGAAGCGATAAACAAAACTTGTTTAGAGATTTATTTGAGAAATGTCGAAAGATTAAAACCGGGATATATTGGGGAAGGAATGTTTATTGAGAGTGAGGAGGAAGAATAATGGTAAAAAGAGAAAAACAAAGATACTTAGGGTTTACTATTTTAGGACCAAATAAGCCAACTAAAAGAGAAGTAAACAATGAATTCTGGAAAGAATACACCATGTTATTTGGAACAATTGGAGCTGCAAACTCAGGAATGTACCTTATAGAGTATGATGAGGAAGAAAAAAAAGGAATTGTAAGAATTAGACATGATATGATCAATAATCTAACAATCTGTTGCGCATTAATGAGAGAGATTAATGATCAAAAAAGTGTAGTTCATAGAATAGGAGTATCAGGAACAATTAAAGGGGTAACAAAGAAAATGGGAGAAAAAGTAATTAGTGAAGAGATAAAAGATCTATTCAAGTAAAGAGTAAAAGAACTCTATATGCCATGAAGTAAAAAAAATGGCGAGCCCACCCAGATTTGAACTGGGGATCTTCTCGTTTCAGCAAATCTCCAAAGAAATCCCTAAAGATTTCCGCAGCGAAACGCCCTATCCAGACTAGACTATGGGCTCGATTTTGACGGTTTTTAGACCTTATTTATTGTTTTAACTTGGCGAGCACGGGGAAATTTGAATTCCCGATGTCCTCATCTCTTCCTCTTTTTAGTAAAAGAACCCGAAGTGAGGCACCCTATTCACCTTTCCAAGCTTGACGCTCAGAAACCAGGCTAGATCACGTGCTCTTAGATATTTTATTTCTCCTAGTTATCTATTTAGTTCTTTTGATATTGTCTTCTATTTTCTTCTTTCTATTTTATTGTTTTATTTCGTTCTATCATTTCTGATTCTGTTATTCCCAGATCAAAAGCTATTTGCGCTATTAAACTATCCACTAATATAGCTGTTACTAGTTCAAACGATGGTGATTTTACTTTCTTTTCCCATATTGGTCCTTCTTCTATTTCCACCTTTCTTGCCAGTATTGTTGATCTTTCTGCCATTTTATCAAGTGATGATCCCGGATCATGAGTGATTAAAGTCGTTTTCATTTTGCTTTGAATTGCCTCATGTGTTTGCCCTATTGTGCCTATATCTTCTCCATCTCCCGCAACTATCAATACCGAATCCCCTTCTTTTCTAAATCTCCAGCTTGATAAGGGTATTATTTTTACCCCTAAGTGTTGCATCCTCAAACCTATCATTTCACAGATATATCTTGCCCCATCAGCTCCATAGGTATGAAACTGTTTTTTCTGAGCTACTCCTTCCTTTATCTCATCTCTAAAATCTGAAAGAGCATTAATCGCTTTTTCTGACTTTAGCATACTATTCCATACTCCTTTAACATCATTCAAAATCTGTTCAGTTATCTGTAATAGTGATCCTAGCGGTGTTTTTGATTTTCTTGAGTTTACCCATGCTATTCCAAATAAAAGTGTTGTCAGTTCAAATCTTGTTCCCAGAGGTGTTAATGGTATCCTTTTTCCAAGTATCTGGTTTACTCTATAATTTGTTGATTCATCATTTGAGCTTGCTTGACACCAGTCAAAGATTAGTTTTATATCACTATATCTTTCCAGTTCGCTTCTTGGCGTAGAGGTAATCCCTATGATTTTTATATTTCTTCTAGATGCTGTTCTTACATTTGCAAGTGTTGTCCTTGTTCTTCCGGACCCGGAAATTGCTATTAGAACATCCCCATCTAAAACAGGTCTAGCATACGGTCTCCCTATAATTGAGAGTGACATATTTTCTTCACTAAATTGGTTGAGCATTAACTGCGCAATAGCTCGTCCTACTAGTATAGATCGCCCCATTCCTGTGAAATGAATTGTTTTCCCTGCTTCATTTGCTTCTTCTATTACTTCATTTATTTCATGGAGTGTTTCAGCTGAATAGTCCATATATTCCCTAAGAGACTGCCCTGAGCGTATAAGTGTCTGGATTGAATCGTTCATTTCTGCAAATGTTTCACTCTTATCTAAATTCATTTTTTCACCTCTCTTTTCACTCCACATTTGCATGTCTCGCCACCATGCTTTCTTCGGCTATAGAAAGATCATAAGCTATTTGTGCAAGTAAGCTATCCAGAAGAACAGAAGTTATTAAGTCAAAAGAAGGAGAGTAGTCTTTTCCTTGGATTACTAAATCATATTCACTATTACAGTTTAGATATATGTGGTTATTCACCATTTTATCAAGTCTTGATCCTTTTTCTCGAGTGATTAGAGTAATATTCATTTCGCGATTACACGCTTCTTCTGTTTGGCTTATAATTTTGCTATCTTGCCCGTCTTCTGCAAAAATTAATACTGTTTCCCCTTTCTTTCTAAATCGCCAGCTGGAGATTGAAGGTATATTCACCCCCATATGTAATATTCTCATCCCCACCATTCGTGAGACATATCTTGAGGTTCCTGTTCCATAAGCATAAAAGTTTCTCTCAGAACCAATTGAATCAATTATATTTTGCTTTAGATTAATCAAAGCTTCTCTCATATTCTTTTCTTCTTTTAGACTTACCCATGTATTCTCAAGGTCTTCTACTACTTTCTCTATAAAGGTCGTAAATTGTTTTAATGGTGCCTGTGTTTCTAAGGAAATAGTAATAGCTATTCCAAAAAGAAGGGCTGTTAGCTCAAAAAGTGTCCCCATAGGTGTTAAATGAGGTTTATTGCCTAATATTCTGCTTTTATCATAATCAGCTAATGGTACTGCTTTTCTTTTGCACCAATCAAAGACCAATCTATAATCACTGAATCTGTCAAGTTCACTTCTCGCAGAAGCTGTTACGCTAATAATATCTATATCTCTTACTGCCGCAGAACGGAGATTATCTATAGTAGTTGTTGTCCTCCCTGAGCCTGAAAGAGCAATAATTACATCTTTCTCCCTAACGGGTACTGAAAATGAATCCCCAATAAATGAGACCAGATATCCTCGATCCATTAACATTTCTCCCACTATTTTCCCTACTAAATTTGATCTTCCCATTCCAGTAAAATGGATCGTTGATTCATTCCTTTTGACCTGTTCAAGTCTATTTATTACATCATGAAATTGGCCAATTGATTGATCAATATAACCTCTTAATTTTACAAAAGAGTCGGTTATAACCTTGTATGAAGCTTCCAGTTCAGAAAAAAGGTTATCTTGGATGCTTTTAGCTCCTTCACTGAGATTCATTTTATGACCTTCGCTATCCGTCTCAAGTACTGCTTTTTTTTTTGATCTTATTAATCTTCATCTAGAAAATAAAATCAAGTAAGAAAAGTAGCATAAAAATGCAAAAATAATTTAACAAGCGCTTTTTACTTTAGAAAATAAAAACGCAAAAACTAATTGGTTTTTTCTTGAAAGATTTCCAAGAGGTTGAAGAAAAGGTTTAGTAGAAATTAATAATATCGTCCACTAAATTAACGTGTGTTACTAGCATTCTTCTGCAACAGATTCGTTTTATGCCCAAGTCATCCAATACTTCTTTTGGATCTTCTTGTTCACTTCCTTCTTTTATTCGCTCAACAAACTCTTCATAAACGTGTGCAACGGTTTTTCCGCAAGTAAAACATCGTACTGGAATTAGCAAAATAATCACTTCTGATAGGTTATCCCTAAACAGAGAAGAAAAAGGTGTTTCTTAAGCTTTTAGTTTTTGTCTACTTTTTTTAATAGCTTTTTAGCTTTCAACCATGTTACTTAATCTTTGATTTACCTTAATGAAGTATTAAGAGAGAATACCTTAATATTTTGCACTTCAATCACAAGTTAATATCACAAGTTGTGATTTTCCTTTATTAAATACTTCCCCCAAATTAATATTAGGAAGTAGGTGAAATATATGGACGATAAAGAATCACTAACTGTAAAATCCGATGAAAAAATAATTTTGGGCAACATTGACGGCGATTTAGAGCTTGAAGATGGAGCCACAGTACAACTAGAAGATGGGGTTGACCAAATAACCATCTCTGGCGAATTGCGAACCAAAGGAGATATTATTATAGAAGGACCACTCTCCGCTAAGAAAATAACTCATAAAAACGGCTACTTAGTAATTGAAGGTGATGTTACTACTGATATTATTTCCGTTAAGGGAGGAAGTATAACATCTAATGGTTCTAAACTTGAAGTAGGTGGTACTCTTAAGTGCAAAAGAGCTCGTATTGAAGGTAAGCTCGAAGTAGCTGAAGATTTGTCAGCTGATGAAGTCGATATTATGGGTTCTTGTCAAATTGGTGGAAATACTGATGTTAAAGAATTTGAAATTTCAGGAAGTAGCACTATTGGAGGAGAATTTACCGGAGTAAAAGTTGATGTTTCTGGCTCATTCAAAGCTTCTGAAAATGTTACCGTCGAAGTAGAGTTTGAAATAGCTGGTTCCGCTAAAGTGGGTGGAAACCTCAAAAGTCCAGAGATCGATATTGGTGGAAGTTTAGTTGTTGCAGATATCATAATTAGTGAAGAGCTTGATATTGGAGGTTCTATGAGAGCCGGAATTATAGAATGTGAAAGAATTGATCTTGGTGGTTCTGCTAAAATAGCTGGAGCAACCGCTACTGAAATTGAAATCGGTGGATCATTAGTTTCAACAGGACCTGTTAAAGCCAAAATAGTTAATTGTGGTGGAGCAGTAAAATTAGGTGACAACTCTGAAATTGATGATTTTGAGGTTAACGGCGCAGTATCACTTGGAACAGGTTTTGTTTTTAATGAGCTTGAAGTGAATGGCACCTTGAAGTTTGGTGAAACTGCTAAAGGTGACAATTTAGAGCTCAACGGCACTCTCAAATCAGAAGGCACTCTTGAACTTACTGGAAAAATAGAAATCAATGGAAATTATGTTGGTAATAATCTTATTGCTGATAAAATTGAAATTTATGGTATGATGAAGTGCGATGAAGCAAATGCTAACTTTATCCGGGTCGGAAATGGATCTAATGTTAAAGGAACTATTACTGCAGACAAAGTAATTGTTGAGAGAAATGCAAGAGTAGATATTATCATCGCTAATGAAGTTGAAGTCAATTCAAGAGCAAGAATTAAACAAATTCAAGCCGAGGAATTCAATATTGACCCAACCGCTCGTGTTTCAGAGGTAATAGAAATTACTAAAGAATAATACTAAGCGCTTCTAACTCTCATTAAAATCAATAATCCGTTAATTTTGAGAGAGGTTCTCTTATGTTGCATTGATTCTCTCTCTAGATATCTTTTTATCATATTTATACAATCTTAATTTAAGTGATTAATTTGTCCGTTACTCAAAATCGAACCCGATATGATATTTATGCCGAAATAATATCTTCTTTAAGATTTTATCAAGAATCAGGCATTTCACATATAGGCAGAAGGGCAAATTTACCGCTGGATAGAACAAGGACAATAATCAGTTTCATGTTAAGTAGAGGTCTTATTAACGAAATAAGCAAACCCAAACAGAGACCTTCAACAATTTATGTAGCAACTAAAAGAGGCTTCAAGTATTTAGATCTCTATAAACAATTAGCAAGATTAGTCACAGAAATAACAGATCAAGAATTAGAACTTTGGGAAGACTAATTGGAAAGAAGGAAACATGAAAATGCATTGCATCATTCAAAAGGTTTTAATGAATGAGAAGAAGGGAAAGACCTATTTTCATCCCTAAATTGTGAAAAAATCATTTTAAGTGAAAAAATAATGAAATGTAATTTTTGACAGGTTAAGCTTTCACAAATCGTTTAGCATATAACCCTCGCCACTCTAAAGTTGTCGTCTCAGACCAGTCAAATTCGTTTTCTATTTCATCAAACATCCTTGTATGATCCTTAAGCCCCCTAAGCAAGGGGAGAATATTAGCCAGCATAACGTCTACGAGAAAATGATCTAAAGAGGCTATTGGATTTTCAATTTCTAGTAACAACAATTTACCCCCTGGTTTAAGCACTCTGAAAAACTCGGAAAAAATTCGATTGTCATCTACTTGTGAGGTGTTCATAGCAAAAATCAAATCAAAGAAGGAATCAGGTTCACGAATAATCCCGCCGCTATAGTTTGTTTGGACTAACTCAAGTATATTAACTTTGAACCACTTGAAACTGTCGTCACTTGTGAGTAGGTGTACTTCAGATGAATGTTCTACTGCTTCACTTACTATATTAACGTCTATAATCATTATAAAATCAACAAGTAAGACAACTTCAGCCCCCACTCCCGCAAATTCTCTAATATTTGGCATTTGATCACCTAAATAAGCAAATAGTGAGTCTGTAAGCTGGTTAATCATAGTTCTACTCTGATAGAGGGTAGTTATACCTTTTTTTGTTATAAAATAGTCTCGTTGACTATTATCAACCATACTAAAGTTGACTAGATTATTGTCGTGCAACCTGTCAAGAGTGTAATAAAATGTTGCAGTTGAGAACTGATCTCGTCCAACAACGTTTCTTATTTCTTGCATGAGTTGGTAACGAATGAGTGGTTTCCTGATAAAGGTAAGCCTTTGCAATATAATAAGGTCTAAAACAGATAACTTAAGCAGTTCAGACCTAGGAGTACCTTCTTCAACAATTTC
>DAOWED010000113.1 GCA_030638685.1 Candidatus Heimdallarchaeota archaeon
TTCTATTTTATCTAACACCTTCAAGCTTTCATTATTCTCCTTCCTAGAGAATTCCTATCTTTCTATCCTTCTTCCTTTATTTTTTCATACCTTATTTTTTTTTGGTTTTGCATTTTTTTTCAAAGTTCCATCATCTTTAAAAAACGTCGCGTTCCAGTCGTATTACACCCGCTTCCTCTCTCCAACCAGAAGAAGAAGCGCTCTAGTGTAATAACTCGGTATTATTAAATACAGTAAAAGTTGTTCAATAGAAATAGGGCTGGTTCAAATAGAAGATTGAGCAATAATCAGCGAGTGATAAGAAAAATGGGCGAAGAAATTAGCGATAAAACAATTGATAACATATTTGATAGATATATTAACACAAGTGGACTAATATTTGAAAATAGGGAGGTGTTGAGACACACATATGTTCCTGAAAGGTTGCCGCATAGGGAAAAACAATATGAATCTTTAGCTGCAATTCTTGCTCCTACTTTAGTTGGTGAATCACCATCAAACGTGTTTGAATATGGGCAAACGGGAACCGGAAAAACAGCTGTAACAAAAGCTGTATTGAACATCCTAAAGAACAAATGTCAAGAAGTTAATAGTAACTTAAAGACTTGTTATCTGAACTGTCAGATAGTGGACACAACTTACAGAGTTTTTGCAAATTTGAACGAATCTATAGGACTGCAAATTCCCGTTACAGGATTACCAACGGAAGTAGTTTATTCACGTTTTGTTGAAGCATTAGATGCATTAAATTGTATTTTCATAGTAGTACTGGATGAGATAGACATGTTATTGAGAAAATCATGGGATGCTCTATATAATCTAACTAGAATAAACAGTGATTTGTCAAAATCAAAGCTAAGCATCATCGGGATAACTAACAATGTTAAGTTTAAAGAATCACTTGATCCAAGAGTTAGATCTTCATTAGGAGAAGAAGAAATAGTTTTTTCACCATACTTAGCTCCGCAGTTGAAGGATATTCTTGAGGACAGATGCGATATAGGCTTCAAACCAGAAGTAGTAGACCCATCAGCTATTCATATTGCTGCTGCTTTTGCTGCGCAAGAACATGGTGATGCAAGAAGAGCTCTTGACTTAATACGAGTTGCAGGAGAAGTAGCAGAAAGAAACGGAATCACCATAGTAACGGATGAGCAAGTAAGACAAGCTCGACAGATAATTGAAAGAAATACTGTGGCAGAAGTAATAACAACTCTACCTATTCAAACAAAAGTAGTTTTAACCTCAATCTTTGAACAAATAAGTAATCATAAATCACATAATACTACAACCGGAGAACTTTACGAACTTTATTCGGATATAAGCAAAGAGCTAATGATAGATCAACTCACCCAAAGGCGGATAAGTGACCTAATAAATGAGTTGGAAATGCTGGGAATAATAAACTGCCGAGTTGTATCAAAAGGAAGATATGGGCGAACGAAAGAAATAAGCTTATCAGTTCCTTTACGTGAAATTAAAGAAGTATTATCAAATGATTATCGAATTTCAGAAATAATTGATAGAAAACGAAAATGATAGTGTTTTGAACCAATATTGAATTACTTGTTAAGTTCTTCTCTTAAACTAGTTATCAATTCAGGAACAATTTTAAACAAATCTCCAACAATACCATAGTTAGCCATCTTGAAGATTGGGGCTTCTGGATCTCTGTTTATTGCAATAATAACATCAGAATTAGACATTCCCGCAAGATGTTGAATTGCACCGGAAATACCTATTGCAAAATAAATTTTTGGAGCAACAAACTTACCAGTTTGACCAACTTGATGCTCTAAACTTACCCACTTTTCATCAACAGCCGCTCTTGAGGCACCGATTGCTCCACTAAATAAATCAGCCAGTTCAGAAAGCATCTCAAAGGCATCTGGTCCACCAACACCTCTTCCACCGGAAACTATTATCTCAGCTTCTGTGAGGTCGACTTTCTTCTTGCCTTCCTCAATTAGATTAATCACTTCAGTACGTTTATTATCTTGAGGTATTTCTGAAAGTTCAACAATTTCACCAGACGCAATTTCATTTAATGTAGCATCAAAGACTCCTTTTCTAAGAGACAATATAATTCTTGAATCGTCAATTTCAAAGAGTACATGAAGTTTGTTTCCATAAATTGAGCGAGTTACAATGAGTTTATCTTCATTTTTATCAAGTTTTATGACATCCGCAGAATAAGCTGTTTCCAACTTCATTGCCACTCTTCCTCCTATGTTACCAGACTTACCTGAACCCATAGTAATCATCAAAAATGATTCATAAGGGCTTAAAATTGGTAAAAGCGTTTCACAGTAAAAATCAGCGGTGGCACCATCGAATAGAGAATTATCTGAATAATAGACGGTGTTACAGTACTTCACTGCCTCTTGTGTTGCAATTGAGGCTCGTTTTCCAAGAAGTATCCCAAAAATTGGATTAGTGCCGTTTAACTTCTGAGCAGTAGAGATTAATTCATGAGCTGATTTTCTTAAAGAGCCATTTTCATGTTCAAGAAGTAAAATAGTTGGTTTCATATTACTTTATCCTCCTTAAGACGAGAAACTAATTGATCAACTAGTTCAGAAGCTGATCCTTCCGAAAAAACAATTCCACTTTTTCTATCCGGGGGAGAAATGAACTTCAGAAAAGTGTTTTTTTTCTCAATTGAATTGAGTTCATCAGATGTAATATCTAAATCCTCAATGGTGAGTACTTGCAAAGGTTTAGCTTTAGCTCGTCTAATCATAATCAATGAGGGGTAACGAGGTTCATTCAAATCTTTTTCAACAGAAAGAACTACGGGATACATTACTTTGATTACTTCAGTTATTGAAGCATCTCTTCTTCTAGCTTCCAAACTATCTTGGTCAAATGAACACTCTGTAATTTCACTAACTTCCGGATATTCTAACAATTCAGCAACAGCCGAAGGAATTAATGAGTTGTTTTCATCTACTGAAGTTTTCCCAAAAAGAATAATATCAAAAGAGTATTTTACAAGAGCCTTGGCAAGTATTTTTGCAGTATTAAGGGGGTTCGAGACCTCAGCTGGCGTTTCTATTCTAACTGCTTCATCTGCTCCTAAAGCTAATGCCATTCTTAGCTTTTCTTCAACTGAATCAGGTCCCATGGAAAAGACAACTACTTTTCCACCTATTTTTTCTTTAGCTTGGATTGCTGCTTCAATCGCATATTCATCATATGGGTTAATAACTAAGGGAATATTACTCAGAAGGACTTCTTTATCATTAATTAAAGTTAGTTCAGCTTGAGTATCAGGTACTTGTTTAATACAAACGGCAATGTTCAAATTATCATCTTCCAGCTCTTTGTTTTGAGCTTTTTCATGCAATATCAAAACAATCTTTTTGCTATAATAAAACACTTTTCATAAAATATTGTTTTATTATTCCAGTGAATTATATAACATTCATTTAAATACTACTGGAATAAATCTTCATGAATCATAAATTGATAAATAATCAATAGTAGTGATAATAATGATTGGCTTTGAGTTAACAGAAGAACATAATATGGTTCGAGAAATGGTGCGTCGTTTTGCAA
>DAOWED010000206.1 GCA_030638685.1 Candidatus Heimdallarchaeota archaeon
AGCAGCCTTTGAAGTTGCTAGACTGCCAATGGATGGAGTAGTAGAAAGAGAGTGTATAGCTTTAATCTGAAAGTTAGGTTTCAACAACCGGCAAAGATAGTTCAATACCAAGCAACTTGTAAACTTCATTTAAAATTGCACTATGACTTTTCCTGTCTTTAGTGGGAACGCTACTGGGAAAAAGCTCATCATTGATGTGAAAGGCTAGAGTTCTGAGGCGATGTCTAATCTCAAATGTTTCAAAATCAGCTATCATTGCAAAAATTAAGTCTCCTTCCTTCATCTCAATCATGATTGTGTAATTCTTATATTGAATTGACTTGAGAGAAGAATGACCTGTTGTTGAAAAAATCTCGCCGGAAACATCTGAAAGAGCTCTTAAAATTCCAGAAATAACCATCTGCTTATCAAAAACCTTGTTCATTTCTTCATCAAAAACATGAGTGAAGAAAGGAATACCATCGGGGTTAATGATCAAAAGTATTAATGGAGAAGCTTCATCATTACTGAATTGACGAGAAGTAATAGAAAGAGAGACCTCTTCAAGAGCCCGTAGTTTGGGAATTAATTCTCCAGGAGGTAGTTTTTCACCAGTTCCCATTATTTCATTGAGCTCTTCTTTCTGTTTTTTGGCTTGATCTTTTAAATCATAAAACTGGTTATCATCAGCTAGCTGAATAGCATTATCAAGCAGCTTAATTGCCTTATCAAATTTCAGAAGAGCTTTTTCAAAAGAGGATTGTACTATCAATAAATTGGTTGCAGCGAATGGAAAATGAGATTGTTTCAAAATAAACTTAATATCACTTATTCTTTCCTCTGCTTCGTTAAGGTGATGTTCAATATTAGTACTTTCATATTTTCGGATAGCTAACTCTGAAAGAAAGAAAAGAGACTTTAAGGTTAAATCTTTGAAATTATGTTCTACTGCTAAATCCAACGAGGTATTAAGATAATCATCAGCCACACCATAATTCATTTTTCTAAGCTCAAGACCACCAGTGAGTAAGTAGATGAAAAGCTGGTCATAATCAGAAGTGCTAAGCTCGGTTAATTCTTTAGCTTTGAGTAAAGCATTCTCACAGTCTTGAAAATCTTCAGAGTAGAGAAAAACATCACTTGCTTCACAATAGAACCATGCTTCCTTAATATTTGCTTTTTCAAGTAAGGAAAGAGCTAACTTAATTTCCTTCACCGCTTGGTCCATTTTACCAAGTCCTTTATACGCTCTACCTTGGTAAGTGTGAATGGTTATGATATTTCTTCTTTGATTCAACGTCTCCCAAAAATCAAGCACTAAACCATAAGTATCTAGAGCCTTCTGAAACTTACCTTGATAAAGATAAGCTAATCCTTTATTAGTTAAACAAGTAGTAGCAGTTCGAGGGTCAAGTTCATTAAGATCAGTGTATCCTCTGCTTGTAAGCTTATGGGCTTGCTCATACTCTCCTTGGTGGATACGGACAATACTTAGGGAATTGATCATAAGACCGGTGAAGAAACGATCGTTATATTTCTCAGCAAAGAAAAGACCTTCTTCAGCAATAGAAGAGGCATCTTTAATATTACCTAAATGAAGTTTAGTCCAAGATTTAAGGAAAAAGGAGGGAATAATAGCCTGATTAAAGAAGTCAAAATTAGGGCCTTTTAACTTTCGAAGAAAAGAAATAGCTTCATCAACAACTTGTATAACTGCAATGTAGTCACCTAAACTAACATAAGTTTTAGCTAAAAGATTGAAAAGGTCGGCTTGTTCTAAAAGAGATAAAGAATTGTTCTGAAAAGAAAGAAGAATTACAAGAGCCTTAGAAGGATCCATATGTTGAGTTTGTTCCTCTAAGGACCATAATTTGGCTCCGATAGATGTAGATTGTTCAGAGATTTCAGTAAGAAGAGGATAATCAGTAGAAAAGTAAACTAGTTTAGCAAGCATATAAGATAACTTAGGAGGAAAATTAACCCCATTTTTATAGGCAGAAATAAGGCAACGGGACCATTCTTCAATAGAATTATCACTAAGGCAATTAGTTGTTAATGAGTCAAGAAGGGCAAGCTCTAAATCTTCAAGATCCAAGAGAAATGGAACAAGCTCGTGAGGAAGATCCAAAATATCACCTACAAAATAGTCTAGATAAATAAGGGAATAGAGCTATTTAAAGATTAATTAGAACTTAAAATAATAAGAAAAAGAAGAGGGAGGGGAAATAAGAATGATCGAATTAATCTTTGTTATTCTTTCAAACGAGGGTCAAGAGCGTCTCTAAGACCATCACCCATAAGGTTGAAACCTATAACAACGACTACGATAGCCAAACCAGGGAAGATGGACATCCACCAAGCACGTCTAAAGTAAGCTTGGGCGTCATTTAAGTCTTTACCCCATGAAATGTCCTGTAGGTTGCCTAGACCGAAGAATGCGAGACCAGCTAGTGCCATAATGGTGCCACCCATACCCATGGTAAAGATGACGATTACTGGACTTAGTGCATTTGGGATAATGTGTTTGAAGATAATTCGTCTATCACTTGCTCCAAGAGCTCGTGCTGCTTCTACAAAGTCTCTTTCTCTTAATGTGAGGAAAGATCCACGAACGATACGGGCGATTCCAGCCCAGCCTAGTAGTCCAAATACTAGGAAGATCCATAAGACCGGCGGACCTGGGAAATCAGCAAACATTGTTGTTACCATCACCAGTAAGAAGAAACCGGGAATAGCATACATAATGTCTACTATACGCATGATAATATCATCCGTAATGCCCCCGAAGTATCCCGCGAGCGCACCCATCACGATCCCTATCCCCACGGATAGTACTCCTGATATGAAACCTACCAAGATAGAGATTCTTGCACCCCAAACAAGTCGGGAGAACATATCTGCACCATAGTGGTTTGTTCCTAATGGATGTTGAGCATTTGGAGCTAATAATTGTTCGTTTGGATCATCAACAACTCTTGACCTGTCAGGGTTAAAGTATGGAGAAATCCATGGAGCAAATAGTGAAGCTAATAATGTAAAAAAGACAATTCCAAAGCCGAAAACGGCTAAATCATGTCTTCTAAAACGTTGAATAATAATTTTCCACATTGAACTTGGGGCCATTCCTGCAGACCGGTCATACTCGCTCAATACTGGAGTTTTATGTGTAGTGGGTTCAGCCATATTCATTCACCGTAAGTATGATATTTTTAATTTTATGAAAGCCTCTTCCGAAGTTTCCATTCTCATACTCACACAAGGTATAAGCAGATATAAATCTTACTTCACGTATCGTTTTTTTGATCCCTCTGTTCCCCTTTTTACCTCTTATTTCTCCCTTTACTTTCTTTCTAACACCCCTTTGTTCCCTTTTTCCCCTTTCTTCCCTTTTCTCTCTTCTTTTTGACTATTTTTTTTTTCTCCTCATTAGAAAAATGTTCGTGCAATCCCAGCTTGCACATCTTTTCATTGAATTTTTTTGGTTGTTTTTTTGAGGAAGAAGTGCAAATTTTATTACGCATAGTGCCGATTATGTGCAAACCGTCTTGAAATCAACGGAGGTTTTTGTAAACGCGAGGTTTGTTGGCGCTAATTTGAGGTTGAAAGGGAAGAAAAAAAAAAAGGAGAATGGTGACGCAAAAAAACAGAATCTACGAGATATTTTTAAAGAATAAAACATGAATAAATTTAGATGATTGATCCTTCAGTAGTTACCAAAGAAAAACCGTTAACAGTTTTAGTAATAGGAAGTCCCAAATCGGCAGCAAGAATCATAAAACTAATCGAAAAATTAAGACCTTTTCTTGGGTTTAAACTGGAGTTTGAAGAAAGGGAATCTTACGTTACAGCCAGAAACTTGATGTTGAAACAGCCTTTTGATTTAATTCTGAGTAGATATAAGTTAAGAATCAATAGGACAGCAGATGATGTTACCAAAATCATTGAAGAACATTCACCACTAACGCAGTTGGCATTATTCACACCCGACGAGGAATTTGAACAAGGAGTCTTCATGGTACAAAAAGGAGCACTTGATTGTGTAAATATGGATGATCCTGAAATTGAAGGACAATTGATCAAATTATTAGTGAATGCTAATTATAATACTATTATAATCAAGAATGCTGTAGTTGAAGCTTTATTGATAGGAAGTAAGACAGTTGAAAGAATATTTACTCAATTATTATATGGTACTGAGCACCCCGTAAGAAATACTTCGATAAATGATCCTCTTCAAGCCTTAGAAGAAATAGAAAGACATCATTGGGATTTAATCATTGTAGAGGATAATATAGAGGGAGGAGGAATAGAACTCTGCGAAAGAATAAGAAATGTAGATGAAGGTGTTCCTATTCTCTATTGGGGTAGAGAAAGTAATAAAGAACTCACTATGGAGGCCCTTAGAAGAGGAGCGAACTACTTCTATTGGCATAATAATGTTCACTGCAAGATTTCTGAAGTTTTAGATGATGTTTACAGTTTAGCGTTAAAAGAGGCTGTGAAAAGGAGTGTTAGAGGAGCAACAATAGAAGAGCTATTTTTATTCCACAGATATGGTACACCAATAGCAACCTTTGATTTTCATGGGTTGGAAACTGATGTAGATAATACTTTAGTGGCTGGTTTTCTGACAGCAATCACTTCGTTTGTAGGTGAAATTTTCCAAGGAGAAGTAGGTTACCTCTTAGCCGATAAGTATGGTGTAGCCTTTAGATCGGATGGAGATATTATTGCTGCAGTAGTTTTCAAGAAAAATGATAATATTCAGCTGATCCAGTCCTTTATTGAGGAGTTGATAGATAGGACAAAACAGTTCCTCAGACAACTTTCAATTCTAGGTGAAGGAAATACTATTGAAACAAATAGACTTGTACCTTACCAAATTGAGTTATCAAAGAAGCTAGCTTCTTTTGTCCAACAAGTAGGGACTACTAGCCAAATAACATTGCCTATTTCATTCCCTCAGATCATTCATGACATTACTGATGTTCCCAAAATCTCACCAATTAAAAGAAAGAGGGATCAAAAGAAGGAAGAGGAAGAAAAGGCAGAAAAGGCAGAAAAGGCAGAAAAAGAAGATAGCGAGAAAAAGGAGTAATTTATTATTCTAAACTAGAGGCTCTTGCCCCTCATAATCCCAGATTGAAATATCCGTCTTTTCAGCTTTTTTATCAATTATCTTACTTAATACGGAAATAGCTCCTTCCTTACTTAATGGTGAATTATTATTACCGCACTGATAAGAATAGGTGCATTTTGGACACCCATCATCCCTCTTACAATCACAATTTTTTAGGATACTAACGGCTCTTTCTACTCCTTGTTCAAATCTTGAGTATAGTAAATTGCTTACTCCACTTCCTCCTCTTGCCCCGTCATAAACAAAAATTATCCCATTTGCCATTGAAATCCCACCTATTTCTCCTTCTCCGCTCCCGGTTATCATCCCTGCACTTTCAATAATAATGTGCTCTGCCGCATGAAATGACCCGGCAAGATATTCCTGGAGTTGATCATTATCAGAGGAAAAAGCAGAAAGATCAGGGGTAGGAGCAATAAAAACAAAACCCAAGGTCTGAAAAGTGTATGTTAACGGTTCTTCCAATATTTCTTGTTTTTCCGTTTTTTCTGTTAAATTATTGATTAGTCTATAACCTGTTACGTTTTCTGTTATCTCCAATCGACAATAGAGCAATTTTATTTGTCCTATCATTTTCTCAGATAAGAGGTTGACAATATCAGGATAGGTTGTTCTATCACATTCTGTTCTGTAATCAGATAATTCTTCAGATCGTGAGATGGTTGCCACTTTTATTGAACCATTTTGAATATTTTGTCGATAGGAATCAACCTTATAGATATTTCCAGCATTAAGATAAATTGCTCCTTGATGAAGCTCCCTCATCGCCATCGGTAAAGCTCTTGATCCTATGGTTTTGCCATTAAGTAAGATATCTACTGTTTCTGCCATTCCTCGGATAGAATAATCGTTGAGCCTACTATCAGCTGATGATGTTGCTTCTAGAAGTGCTCCTTTTTTTTCAACATATCCCACTTTAATTAGCTGATCTATTATCTGTTGATGAGGCTCTGCTTCCTCCTCATTCAATGGTTTGTCTATTATCGCTGATAATATCTGATAAAATTTCACTAGGTGGTTCTCTGGCTCAAGGAAAGCCGGTTCAAAGTCATCAAAATATTTCTCCGGGTTAAAAATGTAGAATGATGAAATTGGGTCATTATTTTTCAAGGTTAATATTCCTATTCCTTCCCTTCCCCTTCTTCCTGCTCTTCCTATTCTTTGAGTAAATGACGTAATTCCTACTAGTAATGAAACCACCCCATCTATTGCCCCAATATCTATCCCCAGTTCTAAAGTAGGCGTTGAAACTACCGCATCCAATAATCCTTTTCTTAGATCATTTTCTACTTTTTGACGATGATATACACTTAATCCTGCTCTATGTATTCCACAGTTTATTCCCTCTTTCTTCATTATTCTATACAATATTTCTACAAAGCGATGACTATTCCCAAAAATAATGGTCTTTCTCTTTTCTCGAGATAATACATCTACTGTTTGAAACATTGTTTGGAAAGCTGACTCTTCTTTTGGGAGAAGCATCATTATATGCATCGGTGCTTTCCTTGCGTTATTAACCTCAATTAAGTCTACTTCCTCGCCAAACAGCTTTTCAGCAAAATTTTTGGCATTGCTTATTGTTGCTGAAAGAGCAATAAATTGGATATTAGCAACAAATCTTTTCAATCGCCAGATAATGTAATGTAAGTTTGTCCCAAAACTTCCTTTTGCTAAATGCACTTCATCTATTACCAGAAATTTCAGCGAGGTTAGGATATTTTTAAACTTTGGATTATTTCTAAGATGATAATGAATCATGTCCGGGTTGGTTAGTAATATTTCAGGAGGAGTGCTCAGTATCTTTCTTCTTTTATCACTTGGAGTATCTCCATCATAAGTTTCTACACCAATATCCAATCCTTCACAGAATGATTTCAGCTTAATGTATTGATCTGCTGCCAAAGCTTTTGTTGGATAGATTAACAGTGCTTGTAGTCCCCTTTTTTTTCCTTCCTCCTCTCTTGCTCTCACTATTCTATCAATTATAGGTAAAGCAAATGCTTCTGTTTTTCCCATTCCTGTAGGTGCTGTTATGATCAGATTCTTGTTTTCTTTCAATAGTTGCATAGCTTGATACTGATAAGCGTAAAGTTGCTCTATCCCCCGATCTAGAAGCGCATCTATTAATTCTTGAGGGAAAGACATTTCGAATACTGATGGTCCTACTGGAGGTAATTCAGCAGGTAAATAAGAATAATAAACAAAATATGAACTAGATGTATTAATTAATCGTTTTATCGTTAAAGGTAAGCTTGTTTGAGTATCTTGTTTTTCCAGATACAATTTTTCTACCTCTCCTATTCCTAAGGTTTCAAAACGCTCTAAATCAATTTTTGTCTCTTTTCTAAGCCTTTTTTGGATGATTTTTCTCCTTCTTTTTCTTGGTGCAAAACCTTTTTTCTTTTGCTCCAGAAAAGATTGAAGAAATTTAGCTTTATCTAGCCGGTCAGCTGGATCCCTAGCTTCATGTTTGAATCCACAATGAGTACACTGAATCAAATAATTGCTTCCCCTTTTTATTAGATCTAGAGATTTCTTTTTGCATTGCGGACAATCATCTTCTAAAGAATCCCTCTTGTGGCTCACAAAACTAGTACCAAATCAAAATTAATGAAGTATTGCATAAGGAAAGTGAGAAATTTGCAGCTGTAATTGAAGCTGGTTTGGTTAAGTATAATCTTGATTTTGGTTTTTTCTTCAAATTTGAAGAAGTTAGTTACTACGGAGTTACCTTGTATTTGGGGGGAAACTAAACCATTTATAAGTAACTTATTGTTATCTAATATTGTAAGAATATGAGATAATAAAAAGTTATTGGATTATATTTCTTATAGGATAAATATTGAAATAAAATCAAGAATTGATAAAGGAGTAAAAACAATGAAAATTGA
>DAOWED010000124.1 GCA_030638685.1 Candidatus Heimdallarchaeota archaeon
TAAACCAAGAACAAAAAGAACTAGATCAAAATAGTATTTTTCCCACATGGAAACGCTTTTTTCAACAGGTTTCTGTGTTTCCACAACAGGCAAATTAATCAGGGGTAATAAGTTAGGCAAAATCGTAATTAAAGTGATAAAGATACCACTAGGTGCTGTGTATTTGAACAGTTGCCATGAAAAAACTACTTCGATTGGATCTGAATCAAACGATAGGAAACTGTCCGTTTTTCCAATTAATGCAGTAAATGGAATCCCTAAAAATGTACCAATGATTATTGAGGCTGATGAGTAGATTAGAGCCTCCAGACCAAAGTAAAAAGTAAGTTGAGCCCGCGTTGCTCCTCTCCCCTTCAGTAAGCTTACTTGTGTTTTTCTTCGGTTATTAATTAACCCAAATGAGTAGTGGATCAGAAATAAACTGATTGCTATTGATGGAGAAGCAAACAAAACAAGAATAACCATTATTACTTTGAAACGTTCCACAAAGTCTTCCATGATGAAGATTACGTTAGTAGTTACCATTACGAAATAAGCATTTTCATCAAGCAATACCTCTCTCAGTTTTTCAGCAAATCGTTTTATGTTTTTTGCTTCTTCACCAGTATCAAAAGAATTGATTTTTTCTAGGTTAAGATAAAATTGAGCCTTATATGTCACATAGTTATATGTGTAATAAATTCGTTTTGAGACCGTCTCAGCGTAAGTTAGAGGCATGACAACTGCTTCAGTTGTCTCGTTAGCGAATAGAGCACCCAAAGGACGAGGTACCTGATCATATGTACTTCGTTGAACTTTCTCTGCAATAACTATCCCAGTGATATTAATATCAGTATTTGTACTTGGGTTAGAAACTACGTCTTGGAGAGCGGTATAACCTCGTGCTATATCAACCTCATCATAATAAGGCAAAAATCCATCAGGAGGAATAATTAGTTTATAATTACCTCCTGAGGCGGTTATATTAGTTCTAGTCATCCGGGACGATTTAACAATTAATAATCCTTCACCAGGTTGAGTTGGTAAATAACCCGTACCTTCTATATATTCTTCTAGAAATTCAAGGTTTTTCTGATCTAAACCAGTTAATCGGGCTTGAAAAGATCGAACAGATTTACCATCAGTAGTATTCAATTTAGGATAATCCCAGACTCCTATGCTCGTCATTGTTTCCGTTCGCCAATCAAAAGCAGCTATTTTTTCAGTCATCTTAGTTTCTTCAAGAGCTTGCTCACATAAATCATGCCAGCGATCATGATCCGGAGTATCACCCGAAATGTCAACCCGCCTTAGCAGTAGTTCTATTTGAGAAGAAGGGGCATAATCTTCATCCATTGAGCGTCTAAAAGCTTCATATTGGTGGCTATTTGTGTAAAGAACTAGGTGAGATAACATTCCAACTCCGATAATTAAACCTAACATCGTTACAAAAGTATATTTTGAATTAAGTTTGATTATTTTAAAAGCAGTAAAAAGGTCTTCTTTTATTTTCATCAAATCACACTGAGATAGTTTACTCTTCAACTAACACATGCAAATATAAATCTAGTGACTGCAATAAAAGACATTGCTTTCTTTGGCTTTTTTGTAGGTAAAATTATGCTTTAACGCGTCTAAGAAATATGAAAAGGTCTATTCCACAACTTTTCGCATAATTCTGTATTATCAAAAATATTATCTGACATTGAAGTAAATTATAATTCTTTTGAAGAATAATTAGCAGATTTTTTTCGTTGAATAGTTCTTCTCTTCAATTCTTCAGCTTGTTTTTTTGCTCTCATTATCTCTGCCTTATCACTTCTTATTATAGGCATTTTTTTAAGAGAATTTTTGATTTTTTCACGCTTTTTGTCAAATGAGATATCACTACTATTCATCTGAATAATTGTTCATTTTTAAAATACTTAAATCATTTGAGAAATCAAGTAACGAAACAAATAATGGTCAAAAATTAAAAAAAGAGATTAAAAAAAGCAATTAAATAAAAACAAAAGGGAGGGGAGTTGACTAGCAATAAATCATGCTAATCATTAATGGGGGTTTAATTTCTTCGTCTTCGATATAAATAGACAGGGAGAGCTATTGAGAAAACAAATGCAAGTTCAACCCAACCTAAGATTGGAGAAGAACCTTCACCATTACTTTCCTCTGTGACTTCCACTGTGACAGTTACTTCATCAGAAACTGAATTACCAACAGTATCAAAAGCTACTACTCTCAGAGTGTATACACCAGAAGCAAGTTCGGATGGATCAAAAGAGAATGTGAAGGTAGCAGTATCCCAAGTAACTGTTTCTTGAAGAACATCGTCAATGTAGAACTCAATCGTTGCAGGATGAAGATCTGAAATAGTCCATTCTAATGGACCTCCGATATAATTACCTTCTGAAAAGGTTATATCAGCAGGACCAGAAATTACAGGATTATCGGAGTCATCTGATTGAACTTGAACAGTAATGATATCGACAATATCGTTAGTTGTCCAACCATCCTTTACTTGAACTTTCAAGTAATAAGAGCCTTCTCCAACATAGTCAGATATTAGAGAAAAATCATAAGTACAACTCGTATCTGAAGTTCCACGTTTGATAGTTCCCCAAATAGCACCTTCATCTGCTTCAGTAGATAAGTAAAGCACATCATATGTTAAAGTATCTTGTGGGTTAGGATCAGTTCCAGCCCATTCTAAATTAACAGAACCAGTTAAGACGGCATCAGAAACAGGAGTAACCCACGAAACAGAAGGATCACTATGTAGATCAAAAACAAAATCGTGAGTGTATGATGGATTTATGTTGAAATTTGTATCAATGTAAGTTGATACAGCCCATGTGTCATCAGCTATCCTTGAATATGGATCAACTTCTATCATGTTTGTTTCACTAGTCCATTTTGGTCCTTTAAGAGCATTCACTATATAGTAAACATTTAAGGTACCAGAACCTCCAGAATACCAATCAAGGCACAACTTATAGTTACCTGTCTCAGGAGCAATAAAAGCACCCGTTTCAGGATTTGCACCAGTGGTCATGCCTGGATAGACTAAGGAATTTACGGAGGTATAATCTGTCACTGAAGGAGCAAACATGAAGATGTCTAGATCTACTTCAGATTGATCCCATCCTACCTCTAATGAAACAGAATTTCCTTCGTCAAGAAATACATTAACTATTTTTTCACATTGATCCAACATTCCAAAGTCATCCCACCAGCCACCAGTGGTGCCTGAGGTTAAGTCCATTGTGTCGTCTTCACTATAGTAATATCCTTGTTGAATCGATAGGGTAGTTCCAGTGATTTCTAAATTAGGAAGCTCAGGAACATCAAATGGACTCCATTCAGCAGTTAAGTTCCCTGTTACAACTTCTCCTTCTGCTGGATCTAATGTTAATGTAGGCATTAGCTCAGATTTTGAAACAGTCAGATATGAAACAGATACGTTGTATGGTTCTGCCATTACTGTTTCATTAAACTCTGTTACTTGCAATGCAATAGTGTATAACCCGAGGTTTCCTTCAACATTTAGAAGCATTCTTTGAGCTCTATCATCCGTTGTACCGGTGGGCATATAGGTATCTATCAGTATTCCGCTTGGATCAGCAACGTATA
Organism: Candidatus Heimdallarchaeota archaeon; assembly: GCA_030638685.1. Lineage (GTDB taxonomy): Archaea > Asgardarchaeota > Heimdallarchaeia > Heimdallarchaeales > DAOWED01 > DAOWED01. The sequence goes on from DAOWED010000124.1 coordinate 3,610, forward strand.
TAACTACCTCAGTTCCAGGATGTGTCCAGTTCAATTCAAAAACTAATGTCTTTGCATCACCAGCGCTGACATCTAAAATATAGTAACGCCAGTCACCAGATCCAGCATATGCTGTATCAATATAGGAGTAGAAAGCACCTAAATCATAAGGAGTGTTTGTTGGGGTACCAAAGGTGTTCTTTGTTGGACCATTTGGTACATCAGCTACAATAGTATATGATAGGGGTACTACTTGATATGCTCCAGAGGCTTCTAAGACGATAAATCCTTCATGAATACCTGGTTGAGCATCTACGGGAACATCGATTGCAACATCCCATGTTGTACCACTATCTAGTATTACACTTACCTCAGACATTACTTCCTTACTATAAGCTTGAATAGTAACTGTAAAGTCAGTTCCAGCCCAATTAGGATTGTCATCTGAACGGTAGAGTGGATCATAAACTAGTACATTAGGAGTATACTTGAAAGCAGTACTTGGGTTACCAATGGTGTGAACCATAGCAGGATAATCAGACATAAGCATGCTTAATACGTCTAATTCATCGCCAATACCGAGAGCTCTGTCCCAATCATCCGCTGTTCCATTAAGATCAACATCATTCCAATCAGTAATACTGGTGAATGGTAAATAAGGTGCCTCTAGTGTATATTTCCTAGTAAGATCGCTATCCCATGCAATTTGAATCTTTAAGAGATCAGCATTCAAGAAAATGCTGGAATCAAAGAACTCACTCATGTTAAAGTCTGTTCTGTATTCAGTTGAATGAATTGGAGCAGAAGCAGTATAAACAAGCTTGTGTTCAATGGCTGTAGCGGTTAAACCAGTTACTGCTGCTCCGGCACCATCAGCTATTTCAAGGGTGGTTGCCCATGAATCACCTTGATTCAGATAGCCACCAAAGACTGAAGCATCTATTACATCATAACTTCCATCATAGAGGCTTGTGGTTGGCCAATCAACATCATCCCAATTACCTAAGAAAGAACCGCTTGAACCATAGTAGCTGTCCCATGCAGCTTGCATGTTAACTGATACTTCTTCAAAAGTTGATAAACTACCTGCTGTAAAGAGTGATTTACCATTGGCATCAGTTGTTTCGCCCATAGCTAACTCTACAGCTCGTAAAATATCTACTTGACCAGCTCCTTGTTCAAAGGAAGTTAGTCCAAGATCCTCAGCAGTAGATTTTACGATATTTTTAGCGGTTAAACCATCAATAGCTGTACCATAAGTTGCTGCGGCGTCAAATACTAAAGCAAGTGAACCAGCAGTTAATGGACAAGATAAACTTGTACCAGTCCACCAATTATATGCTTCTGTTCCATTGCCTAAAACTTCCTTCAAAAATGCAGGATTAAATCCTCCGTAACCGACATTTAGAATATCAGGTTCACTGTTACCTTGTGTTCCAGGACCTCTACTACTGAATGAGCCTATTTGATCAAAGCCTTGGCCTTCACCAAAAACAGCAGTATAAACAGCAAAATTACTGGATGCACCCACTGTCATTGCTAAGAGACTAGACCCAGGGCTGAAAGCAGTACCAAAACCAGGACCGGCGTTACCGGTTGATGTTAGACGTAATACACCAGGATAGGAAGCATCAAGATAACCGGGTAGGGATAGAATATCGAAAAAGATACTAATCCCATCAAAATCATCAGCAAAATAATTATTGTCAAAGTTGCTTCCACCCCATGAGTTGGATGAAACATTGGCTAAATGGTTACCGGTATAGTACCAGTCACCAATTCCATCAGGTTCAAATCCAGAGGACCAGAGTTCACCGTAAATGATGGATGAAGTTAGTGCAAAACCATTTGATGCTTGTATTTTAGCTGCGGGAGCAACACCAGGTAAGTAGACTTCAGTATCGTTAGCATTATCATTATCTTCCCAAATATCCCAAATTTTGAAGGGAGTGATACCTCGACCAGCTGCAGCTGCAGCACACCATGTTCCATGACCACCATAATCATAGAAGGTTGATATACCTGAACCATCACTGAATATACCTGAAAAGAATGTACCCTCGTCAATTACACCATAGATATCTATTCCATTGGATAGAGTACCTGCTGAAACATCATTTATTCCATCAGCGTCTAGATCACGAGCCATAATTTCAGTACCGTCACCCCACTTGTGGGCGTCTTCGTCTTCAAAACTGTAATCAAGATAACTACTATATTTGGTCGTTAACGTATTATCTTCATCATCTACCCATTTCATAGATGCATACAAACCAGTATCTAAGTCAACAAAAATAGTATCATAAACACCAGATGTTACACTATCCACTAAGATATAGGGAAAGATTGAAATGTATCCTGAATCAGTACTTTGGCCTAGAAAACCGAATTTATAATCACCAGAAACACTGGAAACTGTAGAGGGTAGTTCATAATCCTGAGCGACCAAAAATTCAAAACCTAAATCAGTTAAATTATAGTTTTGAGGAACATATTGGTATCCATCTCCCACGATAAATTCGGTTGTTTCGGGATCCAGTGAAGAGGTTGCAATGTATCCGCTTACATCAGGTAGAGTGGCAACAGTAAATGAAAAACCATTTCCAGCACTATCTAATACAGTAGGAATTCCACTTTCATCTCTTGCAAAAGCATCGACTAAATCTGTTTGACCAAAATCAACACCGGTGTCATGAATCTGAATAACTACATCACTTCCATCAACATCAGAATAAAGGCCAACCATATCAGTTACACCAATGATATCTCTGATTACATAATTTTCAGGAGAATAAATAGGATCAAGATCTTTCACTTCTGATTGAAATTTAGTTAAATCGGTAGAAGAGTATTCGTTAGCAATTTTAATATCACCACTAATACTTAATACTCCGGGCATTTCTGACATTTTAACCAGATCAGCTGGTTTTGAAACAGAGCCAATAATCCAAGATAATCCTGATAGTGCAATTGTTGATTCAACCTTTACAAAATCAGAAACATCACTTCCTGAAATAACAACTGATATTATTCGAGGATTATCATTTACTGAAACAATATTATCAGGAACTTCACCAGTCTCCAGATAAGAGGCTAAATTGCTGCTTATCTTAAGATTGGATTCCCTTTCACTTTCCAGAAACGCATTTACTTGACCATCAAGAAAATCCGTTGCTGAGGAAAACAAGCCTTCATCAGGTGAATTAATCACCGGCTCGTTATAAGAATTATAAGGAGAACTACTTTCTATTCCTTCAATTTGATTTGCAGAAACGTTAGTACTTGGCGATAGAATTGTTGATAACAACATTCCAATCATCAGTAATAAGGCAAATCCTCTTGAAGAAAAAGTATTCCTCTTTCTTCGTAAATCCATGAAAGTCTTTTTCTTTTCTGCCATATAAAGATTATCAATTGATAAAAACCTATGGTAATAACCAAATTAGTTAACCCTCCGCCAGTTTAAAGAGTTTCTTTGCATTTTTTCTCTATTTTTTTGTTGTAAAAATGTGCAAATTTATGAATTGAAACCCCTTTTCTTTTTAAAAAATTGCAGCAAAAACGTTTCAATTTTCCGCTTTTTTTCATTTAAATTTGCGTTAATTTAAAAATCAAAATACTAAAAAGCTAAAGGAGAAATATTTTCACCATAGGAAGCAAGAGCTTGAGTAAGGCGTTCTTTTTGCATAGTCAGTTCTTTAAGGAATTGCTCTGGAACAGATTTTTCCTTGCTATAAATAGCTTCTATTCTTTCAATTTTAGCCAATAATTGTGGAACTCTAACACTGAACTGCTCAAGATATTGCTCTTGTGTATAATCTAAGTTGAGTTTTTCTTTGAAAAGACGTTTAAGATCATCATAATGAGGAATAAAACCTATTGGTGTCTCAATAGCATCCACTTCTCCATGAACTCTTAATTCACTCCAAAGCACCCATATCAATTTATCTTGCATACCTGTTATGTACTTCCCTTCTTTATTCTTCAAGAAATAATTAGTTCCGAAAATTTTGGGGGGAGCAGGTAAACCATTCTCAAACTCAAAATAGGCTTCAAGGTATTTACCTATTGGTACAGATAAGAAATCTAGAATAGACATTGGGTTAAAAGTTCTTACCCCTTCAGCTCCAAGAGTAGCGGCAGTAGTCTCTGATTCTAAACTTGCGCCTATTGCTACACCATGAGACCAGCTAAATGATTCAACAACTGGAACACTGGTATCACTATCTCTTCCGCCAAAGAATATACCCCTAACAAGTACACCATCTTTATTATCTATTTCTGGGTCCTTATTGGAAAGGGAGTAGAGAGAAACAGTGTAACGAGCATTTTTGTGAGCATGAGGGACGGGATTATTATTTGCATCAACTGTATCTTCAGTCCAGTCACCTATGAAGGTTTTTCCTTGAGCAGGAGGTTCCCTTCCATCACCTAACCAGTAGGGTTTACTATCTGAAACAAGGACATTTGAAAAGATTACCTCATTAGGTTCATTTAGTGTATCCCAGATAACAGGATCATCTTCTGCATTTACATCTCTAATGATTCCAAAAATACCTGATTCAACATTTACACTGTAAACTTGATTATCTTTCTTCTTTAGGTATACAAGATCATCACCTACTATAGTTTGACCTGTTAACATGGCAGTAGAGGTTTTTCCACAGGCACTGGGGAATGCTCCTGAAAAATATGTTTTTCTTTTGTTTGGTCCATGAATAGCCATTAAAAACATGTGCTCGGCTAACCAACCTTCTGGTAGAGCTTTTTGGATAGCTAATCTGAAGGCTAATTTCTTTAAACCAACGGAATTACCAGCATATTGATTATTAACAGAATAGACAATTTCATCTGTTAGATCGATATAGATCCGTCTGTTTGGAATGTTTTTAGTGACATTCTTTTCTACTTCACCAGCTGAATGGAGAAAACGGAAGAATGACGATTCTTCAGTTATTTTCTCAAATGAGTGATAGGCTGTTCTGTAAAGCAAATCTTCGCTATGAGCAACGTAAAAGGAATCGGTTATTTGAAGACAGAGTAAAGAGAAATTAGAGCCAACTGGTCCCAGTGAAAAAAAACGAACAATCATCTCTTTTCCAGCCATGCTGTTTTTCAGAAAATTGATTATTTCTTCTTTTCCAGCCTCTCTTTCTGTCCAGCTAATTTTTTCGCCTAAATCAACATCTGATAGAAAACGAGTGTTAGGTTTATCTCTGGCTTGGTCAAAAGGACCATCATAATGTATAGTATGGCCTTCTATGCCTAAATGTGATTCTTCACCGAGATCAAGGGCTTTTTGACGAATATAAGCAATGTCTTCTTTAGAATCAGTGCAAACAAAAACACTTGCTGGCTTGCATAGCTTGATTGCTTCTGCCACAAATGAATGTACAGAAGTATTGGGAATTGCAAGAAGTTTGGTAAGTTGTTCTTCTTGAATATTAGAGGTAAGAAACTGGTTTAGATCCAAATTCACTTTTCTACACCGTTTATTTATAGTAGAGTTGTATTTCATTAATTGAAAGTTAAGTATACTTCTTCTTTAATGAGATACAGTTAATACATTTTCAACTCTACCTTAAAAGTATCGATTAGTTAGAAAAAAATATCGTTTAGAGAGTTGTTATAGCAAATTCTTTTACAAAAAATATTCATTATCAAGCCAGCTTTTGGAAGGTTAGAGCGGCTCATCACTTGACTAGGTTGGCTTTTTTGAATGCTTCTTCTGCTCTTTCAAATCTATTTTTTACAGGTAGTTTTATGATAATTAACGGAAAAAAGACTATCAGTGTGGCTAAAAATATAAACGGCGGAAGATCTTGCGTGTACAGTGAAAATACATTTATTGCAAATACAATTATGCTTAATATTCAGTAAAGAAGGTTTTTTATGACTTTTAGGTTGTGATTTATTTCGTTCAATATTTCTGTATTATCACTCATATCTTTCATATCTCTCATATCTTATATGTTGATGATTTACTACTTAAATCTGTTTCTTCTATTATTTCATATCTTAAATTCGAAATGGTAAGATATTGCTTGATACTAATGTAAACGTAGTTGTAAAAAAGAGTAAAAGATCACATTATCTTATTTCGTTAGTTCTATCAAGTTAGTCTCTAAAGAATAAATTTTATCGTTGCATTTCTGTATCATTTCTTCTAATCTAACTTGTTCTTCGTCGGGAACACCTTTTTGAAGGTTTTTCAGTGAATGTAAGAGCTCTAATAGATGTTTCTTCGGTGCATTAGTCCTTTTTCCCCAGTCAAGGATTGAACAAAGATGACGTGATAAATAAGAGCCAATAGAGGGAAGAGCTTCCTTTTTCAGTTCTTCACAAGCAATAGAATCCGGATGATTAATAGGCATATCCGTTCCATTCTCCTCTAACCCAAAATAGGCCTCTGTGAATAAACACCAAAGCTTTGTTCCGGGGAACTTAATATTTTGTTCTTTTTCAATTTGTACTAACTTTTTGGATCCACTAAGCGTTCCAGCAATTGAAATTATAACAAATTCCAGTGGTTTATTCATTTTTTCTTGGACCATTTTAATGAGTTCAGAAAGGGTAACTCCGGTAGCAATAGTGTCTCCGATTAATACCATTTCTACGTCCTCAGTTAAACCTTCAAAATTGGTATAAGAAGTTTCAACATTCCATTCCCCGTTATCTTCTTGCTTTCTTCTTATTCCTACGAAATTTCTTTTTAGAGGAAGACCGAATAAATCATAGAAAGCATTCATAAGGTCATAAGTTAACGAGCCTGAAAGTGGAACTACTTCTGCAAGACTGCATAAGCTTATGGGCTGATTTTTCAAGTTAAAGAAAAACTCTAGACAGTCTTTAACCGCTAATTTAGCCAAAGAAATGAGAGATGGACCTCCTAAGAATGGATTTGTCAATATTTTTCGTGCATGTATAGATTCGATAAGATAACATCTGTCAGAATTAACGAACTCTCTTTTTATTTGATAACCTCGAATTGAACTTGAGGTAGGTTCTACTGGTGTAATCATTTCTTTCCTTCTTTCCTTTTGAAAACTCGCTATTAAAGTTATCCGACAAACTAGCAAACAGGAAAAATTAAGTTACAAGTGTTGAAATTATAAAAAAAGAAAGGAGAGGATAAATTACTACTCTTAATTCTTAGAAAGTTGGTAAATCACCAAGGATAGCAAACCATAACAAGCTTAGAACTACTGTAAAGGCTCCTAATGAAAGGATAAACATTTTTTTGTCCATTTCCATTCCACGTTTTCCAACGAGAAAGACCAATAGACCTTTTCTTTCTATATCCTCATGTTTGGGCTTATGAATGCCTGCACCTGTACCAACAAAGCTTAACAGCATTCCCTCTATGAATAGGAAAGTCCACATCAAATCGATGATTGGCATTCCAAACATATACATTATCAAGCTATTTACAGCCATCATTGGTATAAGCACAACTAGAGCTGCTCTCATGAATATTAAGGTACTTCCAACTGCTGCAAATCTTGAACTTGAAGGTCGTTGGATTGGCATAAAAGGCACATGGGATGGATCAGGTAAAACAAACTTCTCTTGCTCAACTGCTCTTCTTCTTGCTTCAACTTCAATTACTTCTAAATTGTCAAAAAGGGATAAAACTCTTTCTTCTGTTTCGATTCGTTTTTTCTTTTTGACTACTTTTGCTTCTTTACTATAGTATTGATTATAGTACTCCTTCACAGAATCTACTCCGTGATACCTTAAGAACCGTCTGAGCATTCCCCTCATAAACATGAACTCACCATAGAGAATTAGGCCAATTAAAGCATAAATCCAGATATATGTAAGAGAAATGGCTTGTTCGTCTTCTGACATAAAAGCCATAATCAGTAATAATATTGGAAAGGATAATACGAAAACCATAAAAGGTATACCTAGAACAAAAAATGAGATGTTAATAGTGTATGACATGACTTTGCTAAAAGAGTTAGAAGATGACATTTTGCTTCAGTTAATTCAGATTTGGGACACATAAAAAGATAATGAAAGTGAATAAGTTATTAAAATACAATTAGTCATTATTTAGTAGATAAATATAACGATAATTGATGAATTACTTTTTTACGTAAGACTTTTAGTTGTATATTTCAATTATAAACTAGAAATAATTAAAAAATCAGATGAAAGGATGAAAAACATGAGGAATAAAAAGCCAGATCATGAGGATAAAGATGTAGATCAAGACTTTGACATTTCTAAGAAAAAAAATGAGAAGGAAGAAAATAAAGAATATGATGAAAAGAAGTACGAAGAATATGATGAAGAGGAGTATGAAGAATATCAAGAATATCAAGAATATTCAAACTTAAGGGTTACAAGAGATCTGGATGAAAAAAAGATTGACAAAATAAACCAGAAAATAGATAAGGACCGTATAAAAATACGCGATTCAGACGATCGAAAACTTGCTGACGGAGTATTTGACAAAAAATTAAGGGAAACTATTAGGAATCTGATGAGAAAAGGAATACTAGATGATATTTTAGGAGTTATCTCAACTGGTAAAGAAGCAAACATCTATTATGGAGTGGGTATAAATGAAGAAGAATATGCTATCAAGATTTACAGAGATACTGCATCCACTTTCAGAAGAATAAAACCTTATATCGAAGGAGATAGACGTTTTCAAAAAATTAGAAATAATTATCAAGATATGGTAGCTGCTTGGTGCCAGAAAGAGTTCAAAAACCTTTCACGACTCTATGCCCATGAGATTCCTGCCCCACAACCAATTGCTAGGATTGATAACCTTCTTGTGATGGAATTTATTGGAGAAGATGGCAAAGAAGCACCACTTTTGAAAGACGTAGATCCTGAAAAAATAGATAATCCCACAGAAACATATATCACTATTTTAAGAATGATTACTAAAATGGTGCTTCAAGCCAAACTAGTTCACGGAGATTTATCAGAATACAATATTCTTTTCTGGCAACAAGAACCCTATTTTATTGATGTTGGTCAATCAGTTTTACTTTCGCACCCTCAAGCAAGTACCTTTTTATTGCGAGATATTAGAAATATTAATGCATTCTTTGAAACTTTATCTGTGGAAATACACGATGAAGAAAGAATTTTTCAAGCACTAGCACAGAAGATTGATTCAGAAGATTTAAGGCTTGATAGAGCCTTGCTTGGGTTACACGTCTAGGAAATCCCCTCCATAGAACGGTCTCCCCCCGATTTACTTAAGGTGAATTAAAATTAGCGACGAGATAATCCCCCCGCAATCTGAAATTTTGCGCATACCTAAAAATAGAATAGGTGTTGTTATTGGCGTTGGTGGCACAATACGCCGTCAGCTTGAA
>DAOWED010000098.1 GCA_030638685.1 Candidatus Heimdallarchaeota archaeon
AAGAGGGGAAAGACAAATTTCGGTAAATTGATTATTAGAAAGATAGAGTTTTTCCAAGTTTTTCATATTTGAAAACAAACCTAGGTCAATTTCTGTTAGATTATTTGAGCCAAGATCGATTGCTTCTATTGTTCTGAAGTTTTTCCAATGTAATGCCTCAGGAACAGTTGATAGTTTTTGCTCTCGCAGATTAATTACAATGACTTCTCCAGCCTCATTTACACTAAATGGAGGTACTGGAGCATCCCATTGTCCCTCTGAATTTAACCCATACACTTCTTCTTTTGACCATTCTTCAAGATCTTTACCTAATTCAGTTGCAAGGGCGATAAGAGCTTTGTGACTAGATTTTGACAGATTCTGTTCCATTTGTTCACCTATGTTTTAGGTATTTCAAGGACTTATAGAAGTTATGTAATAAGACTTGATGCTCTTAGGTGAGGTCTTTTTTCAAAATGTTAAAAATGCCTTTTTCTTAGTCTAGCCGTCTTTAGCTGTTGATCGAAGTTTGAAGGATTGTATTCCGTTGTGTGTAACAACCTTCTTCCAATTTTCAATAATTTTGACCATGCTTTTTTCCCATCCCGATCCAATCGATCAAGTAACATGAAACCGCTCTCTCGTCCTAACTCTGTCAATAAAAATTTACCTGCTCTTAGAGTTAATATTTCATCCTTTATCATTAACCGCAATTGTTTACTCAAATCATCTCTTGAAAGGTGAACAACCCTTTCTAAACCTACTTCTTCTTGAAAAAATTTGATTAAGTCCCTTAGATGACTGTTTTTTATTGGAGATAATGGAATTAACATTACTAACATTATTTGGTGCTGTTGCCATAGTTTCTCACTATTTTTTTCCCTCAGTCTGCTTATTTTATAATTGAAATCTTCATATGCTGCGGGACCACTCATTTTATGTCACCTATATTTAAAGAAAGATCCTTTCTTATATATAAGCAAATCAGAGACTGCTCTAAAAGTGAACAGAACTTCATTTGATGAAAAACCGAGCCCTTACTCTCTGAAACTATAAAATATGAGAAGTTAATTAATGAGCTTATTTATTGATTTTAAAAGTAAATACGTAAATAAAACAGAAAAAAATCTTTTTCAAAAAATAATCCAAGAAATAAAAGAAAAATCAAAGAAAAAAATATGATTGAACGATAAATAATGAAGTAAAAATAAAAAGAATCGATTTTTACTGACGGCTAATTTAATTTTAATAATACAATAAGTTTTAACAAAAAAAATTTTCAAAGAGAATTCTTTATCTACTTATTATTGATTTCATTAATTGAGGTAAACAGATTGAATATTGAAATTGAACGATTAAGCGGAGAACTCATTAAAGAAGAGATAGCACAGGAAAAATGGGGAATTGCTCAAAAGATCCTAGAAGGTCTAGCCCCTCAAGAACCCCTTACTAACTATTTCACAGAGTTCGAAAATAGACCAGCTATTGATCGATTTATTAAGTTAGGTGAGTTATTAGATGATAATTTTCCAACATTGGAAACAACTGAAGAACAGAGAGAAAAACTTCTTGAGCAATATCATATAGTAAGAGCCATTTCAATCGCTGATTTTACAAATGCTCTCAAAGAAGAAAGAATTCAGAAAACATTAACTAAGAGAAGCGAAGACGGATGGAAGCTAATAGCTGTCGTTCCAATTCATCATCCTCAAAAAACGGATGAAGGATTAATCAATCCCATGATTGCTATTGATTATTACTTCCAAAAATAAGATTTTAAAAAACCCTCTTAGAAATTACTTGCAGTAATTAAAAAACCGCCAATCGTTATAATTGAAAAAGAACTTCAATCAGTATCTTTCTTTCTAATATTTTCTATTTTATTTTCTAATTTCTTTCTAATATTTTCTAATTTCTTTTTAATATTTATTAGCCATTTTCTTAAGTTTTCTTTATAACGTTCCCAATTGGTCTTATTGTGGGTGAGAAAAGTAGATTCAACGAATGGGTTTATTCTATCTTGAAGTTGAAAAATGTCAACTAAAGTTCCATCTACAGTGATTTGAATTTCATCACAGCATGTTCTAAGTATTTCTCTTGCCTCAGGAGTTTCTTTTTCAACAATTAAAGCAAAAATTAGTTTACCTTTAGGTTCAAGAATTAAAGTGTTATCTCCATGTTTAATTGACTCTAAATTATCCGTTTCACTAAAAATCTCTTGACCGAACTGAGAAATTGCAGAAATGAAACCCGACAAAAGCAATGGATCTGCTTCAAATTGTTTAGTAAAGGGGCGAGAGTAAAGAGTAATACCACTTGCTTCTTGGATCAGTAGAGCCTTAGGATTAGCATTTCCAAAAGTATCACTTGTGAGATAGATATAGAATTTATAGGCAAAAAACATTAATGCTAGAATTAGCAGAGTTAAAATAATTCCAAAGAGTAAAAACCCGAAGCTAAAGGATCCACCGTTTTGAGGATCTGGAAGTGTAGGAGAAGTACCTTCCTCTATTGAAAGAGTAACGATAAATTCCGCTGACTTGTAATTTTCTTCTGAAAAGGAAAACACTAATGGATGGTCACCTGTGGCTTGTAAAGTCACTTTGACTCCCCAAGTACCATTAGCGTATTCAGTGGAGGTTATTGTATAAGCTTCATTAGATTGACTTGTATAACAGGTGCCTCTAATTACCTCATTAAAAACAGTATCATAATAGGTGACTAAGAAGAAGAGTTCTGTTGTTTCACCTTCTAAATAGGTCGAATTAACTAGAGAACTATTTTCTAATAAACCGGAGTTCGATTGATTTGATATTCTAATAGTTGTTTCCGAGGGGATAGTTTCTAGAATTAAAGTGTAAGAAGTGTTTTGATAGCCAGCTTTTGATAATGTAATATGAATAGTATTTTCTCCTACCGTATAAGGGTCAAGATTAACTATTATACTTCCATTTTGCAAAACGTCATAGGCATAGGTAAAAGTTTCCACTGACTGATCTAATGAGAAAATTGCTCCATCAATGATATTATTATGATGAGTGTCAAAATAAATCAGACTAAGCGTTATTTGGTCTGTGGAGGAGGTTGTTACATATCGTTGAATTGAGCTTTGATTGAGAGGTGTTAAACTAGAGGGATTAACTGTTGTTGGGTTAGCCATTTGTTGAAAAGGGATGATAACAGTCATAGGAATGTAAAGTTCTTTGGAAAGCTCTATAATCAGCTTGAATTCTGAAAGTGAAGGATCATTGTAAGAAGTATTATAATAAACCAAATATTGTGGTTCATCAGCGATTAATTCAATAAGAGAATTATTTATTGTTCCCATTGCCCCACTGATTGAATCGTTATTATAATCAATATACTGTAATTCAATCTCTATAATGTCTTTATAGTAGAAACTTGAGGAATTAATAGTGTAAGTTAAGGAAGAATTATAGAGAAAGTGTAGAGAGACATTTGTGGATCGAGAAACATGACCTGGTAAAAGAGCTGAAACAATCACATATGATTCTCCAGCAGAAGGAGCAGAAGGGAGTATACATGAATAATTGGAATGAGAAGAAGTTTGAGTTAGATTACCAGTTTCTCCCCAAGAAGAAGTATAAGTTATATTTGCACCATCAAGGCTTGTTTCATTAAGGAATGAAAAATATTTTACAGAGAGGGATACCGATTCACCGATTAAATTAGCAATACTCTCGGGGGTAGTAAAAGCTGTTTGTACTATCATTTCAAGAAGTAACTTTTGATAACCTATCTTGAAATTAGTCGTATCAACGAATAAGAAAATAATCGTATAAGTACCATTAACATCGTGGGTGTTATTGAGCGAAGAAGCTATGTCCCATGAACCAAAATCAAGGAAACCATTGGTTGGAGTACTATTCTGATAAAATAAAACTTGTGAATTGTTAACTATT
>DAOWED010000035.1 GCA_030638685.1 Candidatus Heimdallarchaeota archaeon
ACTCATGTTTTAATTCACTCCGCTGCTGGAGTAATTGGTATGGGTTCTGACCTTGGTAAAGCTCAATGGCCTATCCGTATCTCTGAAGGATATACTCCTCAGTTTGGTGTTAAAGAAGCTGACTACTTTGATCCTGCCTTTGGTTACTATGGTGCCTTTTGGGACAGTGTTCTTTACCAATTAAGTGGTTATAAAAGTCCTACCGATAATGTATTTGGTGGTGCTGCTACAGCTCCTTTCTATCCCGAAGTTGAACAATATACCATCTTAACTGGTGTTCTTGATAATAGACCTGCTAAACTTGATTGGGGAACCGGTCATGATTACTTCCATGAAGTATTTCGATCAACAGGGCTAGATGCTTCTAACCCCCGAGTTTACCCCATTTTAAGACTTTACGAAGTAAATTACCCTGATAACATTGAAGCTCTTGCTTCAAGTATATCTTTAACAGATGGTTTTGTTACTGATTAAGTAATATCATAATTTAAGCGCTTAACTGCGCTTTCGGGGGAATAATTCTTTTTTTTCATTTTCTTTTTTTGCTTTATGTATCTTTTATGTTCTTTTTATTTGTTTTTCTCAAATTTAGGTTTCTCTATCTTAATTTAAAATAGAGGGCTTACTAGCAATTGATTGCCATAACCTTAAATAACAAAGGAGAAGTTATTAATAAGAAAAGAACACGGTGAAAAAATGATTAAATCAGTTTTAGTTCAGACTACCTATGGCCAAATATTCTTCTCCAAACAATTCGTTGATGCAGAGGAAGAGTTTGATGTTTCATTAACAGGGGGTTTAATATCCGCAATCTATGGTATGACAAGTGAAACACAGCGTGAAAAAATTACTGACATGGATCTTGAAAATAATCGTATTATTTTCAGAGAGGCCAAAAACGACCTTCTTTTCGTCCTCACTGTCGATAAACGCATGGATACAGCTGATGCTGATGAACTTATAGATACTATGCGTGATCGTTTTTTTGAGAAATATGGTGATTTAGCAATTGATGGTCTCATTTTAAGCGATTTTGAACCTGTAGTTGATGAAGTCTTAGCTTCCAAGTTATGGTATATGGATGCTCCCAAAAAATTCACCTTAAGTGATGCATTTACTACTTTGTTTGCCATGTTTTGTACTGTATGGTATACAATGCTTTTTCTTGAATTTAATAGATGGGTAGTAGATCCCTTGTCTTCTTCTGCTGGAGGTTGGTCATTCGTAGGTTCTTTCATTTTAATTATCGCTTATTTTGCCGTTCCTTTGATCATTCTATCATTTTCGATTTATTATACTAAAGCTGTTTCAAGTTACTTCCATTTCATGAGCGATTACCTTGTACGTCCAACAAGAAGTGCTTATACTGACTTTCTTGAGTGGCATTTTATGTCTCTTTCTTTACTTATTGGAACCTTAGCTGTTACTATTTCTTATTTCGGAAAAGCTTTTTTGAGTGAGTTTGCTACAACGGCAATAACCCAAAGGGAAAGAGATTACTATGGGGCTAATTTAGGTGATGCTTTCCGTCTTGAATTTCTTAATATCACTGCTTTTTCAGTCATTACTTGGCTTTTCTTGTACCCACTCATTTTCTATCTAATTTTCAAAGTTCTTTATCGAGATCAAATTGAAAAAGAACTAATAAAGAATTTGGTGATTATTTCATCCATGTCTATGAGTGTGTTAGTAATACAACTCTTTATTGGAGGAACCATCTTTTTAGAAGCAGCAGGTTTCCATCCAGAAGATCTCACTATTTGGCGTCGAGAAGTAGCAATCAGTATTGAATATGTTTTCTTTGTTTCTATACTTTTGAACATTGGATTCTTTGGTTTCTTATTCTTCTTAGGTATTGGCTCCAGTAGGTTAGTTAAGGTCAAGACTGAACTTTTCCCCCTTATCTTTGGTGTTGCAGTCTTAGGTGTACTAATTGTCCAGAAACTGTTCTTCTATATTTACTGGAATATTTTTCCGTGGTCAATTTAGTGGCAGAATAGTTAGTAATTCAGCTGATTAGCTATCGGATAATAATATCCGCGTATTATTGGCATTAAAATAGCTAACTCTATAGTATTATTTAATGCAAGTTGTGAATAGCCAAATTGAATCCTACATTTTTCTTCCAGAAGATCGAGAAGAACACGCATCAGTATTATCAGATAAGGATATTCACCACGCAGTGATGGAAAGTCTTTATCGCCTTAATCTTCCGTGGCAGGAAAAAGCAAGCATTTTGTGTGATGCTGTGCCTGATCTAAAATATTCACTTCCACACTTACAGTATTGGCTTAAAACCGGTAAGCTGACATCGGACGAATACTCTATTGTCAGCAAAATGGTAATACTATCAAGCTTGAATACATGAAACAATTGCCATTTATTCTTTTAATCCTAAGAGGGATTCAACTAGATCTTCCAATAATTTTGTTACTGCAGTAGATTGATCCTTCCCTTTTTCAAGGCCTGAATTGGCATAATTTAATGCTTCATCAATCTCTCCTCTTAATGAAGCTTCTATTGCTAAAATTGCCCAAGCATGTCCTCTGGTCTCATCTTTATCAATAATTGCTTTTGCCTCATCTTTGGCTTTTTCTGATTGGTTTAACGCTAGGTAAGATTCCGCAATAAGTTCTTGAGCCTGTAAAAGATTAGGTTCTAGTTTTATTGCTTCTCTTAGATTTTCGATAGCTTCATCGTATTGTTTTAGTTCTTTCTGGGTTGACCCAAGCATGAACCACCCCCTAAAATCAGCTACTTTTAACTGAATGACCTTTTCAAACGCACTTCCTGCTTCATGAAAAACACCAAGTTCTCGAAGGATTGTTCCTTTAATTCCCCAAAGAAAGGCATTTGTTGGTTCTATCTTAATAGCTTTATCGGTTAGTTTGAGGGCTTTTTCTTGTTCATCAAGTGCAATTAATCCTTTTATTTTACATGTCAATGCTGGGATATTATTAGGTTGTAAATTCAAAACTTTTTCAATGACAGTCATTGCCTTAATTGGTTCTTCATTCGCAATTAGAAGATTGGCCTTTTCAGTTATAATATCCGGGAAGAAAGAATCTGTTTCTAATACTCTGTCGCATTCTTTAATTGCTCTACTTATTTCGCCAGAAAGTGCAATAGTTTTGATTTTTTGTTGTTTAAAATAGCTGTTAAAGCCCGAAATTTCAATTATTTGAGTGTAGTTTAGTTCTGCTTCTTTGTACTCTTCTTTGCTCGTATGAAAGAGTGCTTTGCTTTCTAATGAGTTAATGTTCCATGGGTTAATTTTGCGTGCTTTTTCCGTTAATTTATTCGCTTTCTCTTCTTGACCAAGCTGTGTATAAACCGTTGCTTGACATAGATAAGCATCTGTTCCTTGATAATCATCAGCAGTTATTACTTCTTCAAAATTGTGAAGGGCTTGTTCCAATTTACCCAGATGGCTTTGATTTATTCCTAGTAATAATTTGATTTTTGTTTGCTCCGGCTCAAGAGCCAATGCTTTCTCAAGGTAATCGTTTGCTTTCAGATCATTTTGATTATGGGATTGAAGAATACCGATGAAAATGAGAGAAAAGACATCTTTTGTATCTTTTCCTTCTATTTCTTTGATGATTGCTTTTTGTGTTAGATGGTCCTCTTTAATCCAGTTTTTAAGTAAATTATTTAGAAGTTCTATTATTTCTATTGGTTCTTTTGTTTGTTTTGAAAGCATTATAATCTCATCTAGAGCCTTTTCAGCGAGTTTCATTTCATTTCCTTCCAAAAACAAAAGTACGGCTTTTTGAAGACTTTGAATATCTTCTTTGGCAAGACCTAGTTCGTATAATGAAATTGCTTCAATTATGAATTGATCGGTTTTTTTAGAGAGTTCAAGTGCTTTTTCAAGAGACTGAATCTGCTCTTTGGTTTTTGACCTTTCTTTTTGGATTTTACTCAAACTTATAAGTAATTGTGCTTGAATCGCCTCATTGGTTATTTTTTGATTTATTTGCAGTAATCTCAAGACTAGTTCTTCCGCATCATCCCATTTTTTGTCAAAAAGAAGCACTTCAAGCTTAAGCATTCCAAATTGCAAATTTTTTTTCTCATCACTTGTTTGCTGTAAACTTTGAAGAGCTGTTTCACATGTCTGCATAGCAAATTCGATATCTTCATTAGAATAAGCTAATGCTGAACTGAGAAATAGTAATTCTGCTGAATAAGTGGGAGCTTTCTTTTGTATTTCAAAAGCATACTTGCTTAATTCAATATATTCTTTTCTTTCTCTTTTCTCAAAAGGATCAATTAGTAGTAATGCTCTTGACTAAAGGTATTTTCTTCGTAAATCATCTAAAGGTATTTCTTCAAGCAGTTGAGTGTTGGCTTTTTCTTTTTCAAGATTAACTTTTTCTTTTTCCAGAGTAGTTTTATCTATACTCTCTTCTTTAGTTATTTGGGAGGTTATTTTTTCATTTCTTGGTTCATAGGTTTTTAATGAAGAGGTAACTATTTGATTCATCCTTTGACTTCTTTCACTTTGAACTACTTCAATCATTTTTAGTATCCAGAGCCAAGCTACTATCCAAAAACCTGATAAAAAGAAACCCCAAAAGACGGCTCCCCAGGCAGAAACTTTGATTTCATTATAGTTCTCTTCATTAGCTAAGCTAAGAGCAATTGCTGTTAGAATAAAGCTCATTATCCAGAGAAGAAGAAACTTCATCTCCTGTTTATCAACTAGTAAAATGTAGCTACGTGTCCTGTTTTCCAAGAATTTTTTCCCGGGAATCCATAAAAGGGCAATAGTAAACAATGAAGTTATTCTAATAACCCAGTAATGGTCAGGAGCCACATTAAAGATAAAGATGAAAGCACTGATTAATGCTCTATCAGCTTTTGTATCAGAGTTACCGATAAGGAAAGTGTTGATTTCAGGCGAAGAGTAAGTCATAGAAACAACCAATATGGATAATAATAGAAGATAGTGATTAGTTCTTTTTAATCTTCTCATTATTTTAGCTTAAATAGCTTTTTAGGAAAACTAGCTAACTTTAAATAACATATTGAGCCCAACTTTTTAGAAGATAAAGCTAAAATGATATTTTTTGTTATTTTATCGTTATCACCCATTGAAATACAACTAACTAGGAGAAATAACCGTGGCAGTTAAATTTCCAGAAAAAACTTTTGCAATAATAACAATATTACTAATTAATCTATGTTCATTCTTCTATATCGTATCTAATGATACTCTCTTTGAAGTGTTCTTAGTATTATCAATAATAACAGTATTTGCGATTGTTCTAAGACTGATTATCAAAAATGGTTTTGAAAGTCTTAATAATCTTACTTTGTCATCTATTAGTGATGCGATTAAACTAAGTAAAACTTATCTGAGAATTAATCGTCGTTTTATCCTTGTTGCATCGATAGGACTTATTCTTGCAATTGGTGCCATTAGTCAGACATTGTTTTATGGTCGTTCTGTTCAAGTTCAGCTAGTAGACGAAATTTTAGATAATCCTGAGTATTCCTATGAACCTCCTATGAGAATTCGTATGGATTTTTATGTTTACTGGGACGATGACTTCGAGAATGACATATCTGTCCTAAATTACCCTTTTGATCTGAATGATATTCTTGAAGTTCAAGCGGATGTTAACCAAGCTATACTAGACACTGAAGAAACAATGATAGAAGATCATATATTTACTTCCCAGCTTTCTATCAAAGCCCGTTCCCAGGATTATTACTCTAATGAAACTTACGAACCATATCTGTACGATTACATGCTAGTTGGGATCCCTCAGGAACAATTTTCATCTCTTAACCTTCCCATTGAAAGAGGAACACTACCGAATTCAACCCATCCCCTACTGTTAATTGAGTCAACTTATCCAAGAGAGTATTACGACTATTACGAAGATGTAGAAAAGGAAATGAAAACTGAAATTGAAAATGACATGGAAATAGCTCTTTTTCCCTATACATACGAATCGAATCTTTCTCATGCGAATAATCTTTCTATTTCAGGTATTACAAAATTAGATACGAAAGACATTTCTGATCAAGTTAGTCAAAAGCTTGGAGGTATATTCACTGTCTGGTCAAATAGGAAAGTACTCTTATGTTCCCTAGAAAATATGGTTGATATTTGTAATTATTTCAACCAGTTTATTGATGATCAAGAGAAACAACCACCATTTTATAGTTTGGAGATCATAACCTCCATATTCCTAGATACTCAAAAATTAGACGCTTTCAATGTTGGTAAATTTACTTCAAAAATAAAAATAATTGAAAATAAACTAACTCAATCTCTTATTGAATATCATCATGCCTACATCCAAACAAACTTAAAAGAGCAACTTGACGAGGCATCCGACCAATTATTTTTTGTTAAGTCAATGTTTCTGATAATGTCTATCCCGGCTTTAGGAATATCTCTATTTTTAGTTATTTTTTCCTTTGGATTAATAGGTCCTCGAAAAGAAAACTTAGTACGGATAATGAAAACTAGAGGAATGTCCTCTCTTCAAGTTTTATCCATACTGATGATGGAAACTTTGATTTCATCAGTATTTGCTCTACTTATAGGTATAATTTCAGGTTATTTCTTGGCATTTCTGATCCTTCAGACAAGTTCATTCATGACTTTTAATGAAGATGTAAAAACTGTTTATCTGATGCTTACCGATGTAAAAATAATTGCCGTGGCGTCTGTTATTATTTCATTTGATTTTAATCTATATAACGCTATGAACCTTTCAAAAGTAAATATTTTAACTGGTTCTAACCCCTCTGAAACTCAAGAACCGAAATGGCAAAGATTTTACCTAGACATACTATTCATAGTTTTAGGCTTTATTGGTTGGTTTTCTACAAGTTACTTAGCAGACTATGGAGACGGTGGTTTTGTTAATATTATTTTAATAATAGCACCCGTTGCTCCTTTTGCATTTTCAATAGGAGGAATATTGTTTGTTTCGAGAATCTTCCCACATATAGTTGAATCTTTCTCATCAGTTCTGTGGTATACGGCAGGGGGATTGTTAGCTTTTGCTTCTCGGGCATTAGTACGTAGAAAGCACACTGCTTCTCGAGTAATGGGATTAGTAGCCATTTCTTTGGTTTTTATTACAGTCTCTGCAGTAATGTCTTCAACAATTGAGAATAACGAAGATGATAGAAAATTATACGACACGGGAGCAGATATGAGGGTAGGTGATATTGATATTTCTAATCAAACCCTTCTTAATCGTTTTAATAATTTCACTGAATTTTCTTGGACACCGGTTGCACGGATTTGGACTTATGATGTTATTGCATCACGTAATTACGAGATATTAGTTATTAATAGTTCCACTTACGCTGATGTTGCCTTCTGGAGAGATGATTTTAGTGAGAAGCCCCTTAAGGATCTAATGAATTACTGCAAAAATGAATCTGTTTTATTAAGCAAGAGAGACCTGGATACCATTGATTTTAAGCTTGGAGACGAGGTTACTCTTTCAGGTGAAACATATAATGACACTACAGGTACCTCAGAGTATCTTCGAACAACAGTGACTATTGGTGAGACATTTGATTATTGGCCAAACTTCATTGAAGATAATCGACATGACAGCTATGGTGATTATTATCGTCTTAGGATGGTTTTTGACTTACAATTTTATTTAGCAAACAATGTAAGTCTAAATGCTTTAAGCTACTCTTATAACGTATTAGAGGATGGTTTTGTTTATCTAAATGTTAAGGAAGGAGTAAATAGAACTCTTCTGAAAGAACAACTATTGATTGCATTTAATGATTCGTCTCTATATGTTGATGACCCATTTGCTGAGAGTTACTCCTTTGATGCAAACGTAATTCGGTTAACAGTTTACTCTGTTCTTAATGCTAATATGATTGTTGCAATGACTGCTGCTATTTTGGCATTATCTTTTTTTGCTTTCATGGTCTTAGCTGAGAGAGGAAGAGAGATAGGTCTTTACAAAGCTCTAGGGATGACAAAAAAACAGCTTTTCCTTGTTTTTGTAACAGAGACACTGGTGATCTTATTTGTGGGGTTATTAATTGGTAATTTACTGGGGCAAATTGTTGCTCAAATGTTTTTGTCATACTTTGCTGTAAATACTCCAATTCCACCATTAATAACCCACCTACCTTTTATGCAATTATTTATTATTAATTCAGTTCTTTTAGTAGGTGCACTAATAGCAGCAGCTATACCGGCTCTTATTATAAGCCGTTTAGAAACAGGAAAAATACTAAGGAGAGAGTAAGATGTTTATAGAAGCATTAGATATAATGAAAATTTACACAGATGAACGAAAAGATATCAAACTAGCTGCATTACGAGGAATCGAACTAATGGTAGAAGAAGGCTCACTAGTAGCCATCATTGGTCCTTCAGGTGCAGGTAAATCTACGCTAATGAATCTCTTTGGAGCTATTGACACTGTTTCAAGTGGGTACTTGAAAATAGGAGATCATGTTCTAAGTAGATCTAGCATTCCTGAACAAGAATTAGTTGATTTCAGACGTAATATGGTTGGTTTTCTTTGGCAGTTACCAGAGCGAAACTTATTGCCTGGCTTGACTGCAGAACAACAGATAGAATTTCCTATGATTACTTCTGGTTACCCTCGAGAGCTTCGTAAAAAAAGAGTTAACGAACTTCTTTCAGCGATTGGTTTAAAGGATCGAGCAACTCACAAGCCCGGTCAATTATCTGGTGGAGAAGCTCAAAGAGTAGGTCTTGCCGTTGCTTTAGCTAATGATCCTCCTTTAATATTAGCAGATGAGCCAACAGGTGAGCTTGATACTTTGAACAGTCTTAAAATAATTGATTATTTCAAAGAATTAAACGAGCTCTTTGGCAAAACAATGGTAGTTGTTACCCATGATCATCGTTTTGAAAATATGACCAAAGCTGCCTATCGAATTAGAGATGGACAGATAAGTGGTTTTCATCGAGCTATAGGTGATATTAAACCTGATTCATGGCTTCAACCGCAAAGGGAAGAACTATCGTTTGTTGACCAGTACAATAATGTTCGACTTCCGGATGAATTACGAAAGAAAGCTAATATTGGAAAACATGTTAGAGTGAAGTTAAATGATGATGATGAAGAACACCCCTATCTTGAAATTCATGGAGTGAATGATTAATGAGCGATTCAGAAAAAACAAGCGAAAATGATATTATCGAACTTCACGATGTTAAAAAGTATTTTACGTCAGGTCAAACCGTAGTAGAAGCCATTCGAGGCATCTCAATTTCAATTACTGAAGGCTCCTTTGTTTCAGTTCTTGGTGCTTCCGGCTCCGGAAAATCAACTCTCCTATCACTAATCTCCGGTCTTGAACGATTAACAGATGGAGAGATTTACATTAGTGGAGAGAAAATAACTTACTATTCAGAAGATGAACTGGCTATGATGCGAAGAAAAAAGATAGGAATAGTCTTTCAGTTTTTCAATCTTCAAGAGACGCTTAATTCTCAAGAAAACATTGAGTTCCCCATGCTTATCGCTGGAGCACCAGTAAAAGAAAGACGTGAACGTTCTACTCAATTATTATCGTTCATTGGTCTTGATAAAAGAGCTGACCATCTTCCGCATGAGTTATCCGGTGGTGAAAAGCAAAGGATAGGAATTGCTAGATCATTGGCTAATAGCCCAGCTATTTTACTGGCTGATGAACCAACTGGAGATTTAGATAGTGTAACCGGTGAAGAAATCATTGAATTATTGGTCGACCTCAACAAAGAAGATAAAGTAAC
>DAOWED010000017.1 GCA_030638685.1 Candidatus Heimdallarchaeota archaeon
AAAGAACTATCATAATCTTCCATTGCATGCTTAGCCATTTCTTCAGGAGTCATAGGAGTATAAGTATGCTTTCCTGGAAATATAACATCAGTATTAACATTATCATCCGAAAAAACCCATAATTTATTACATGTAAGTACCATTTTCTTAACCTCAATTTTTAATAGTCTCAGAAGAAGCAATAAAGCCTTTCACTGCTGATGCTGCAACAGTAGCAGGGCTTGCTAAGTATATTTCTGTGTCTGTTTTACAACCCATTCGTCCTAGAAAATTCCTATTTGCTGTAGAAATTGCTCGTTCACCGGGTGCTAAAATGCCACCATACGCTCCTAAACAAGGACCACATGCGGGAATTGATAATTGTCCCCCTGCATCGATTAGTGTTTGAATATATCCCTTTTCTAATGCTTGTGATAATACTTCTCTAGATGCAGGATAAATCAATAGCCTTACATCAGGATGAACTTTTTTACCTTCAAGCACTTCTGCAGCTACTTTAATATCGTCTAACCGCCCATTTGTGCATGTTCCAAGTAAAGCAACATTGATTTTTTTATCAGAGAGATCTTTAACAGCACAAGCAATATCAACGTTATGAGGACAAGCTACAGTAGGTACTATCTCACTAGCGTTATAAACAAGTTCAAGCTCATACTTAGCATCTTCATCAGGATGAATCTCCGTGTACTCTTCGGTAGTAACATTAGTCAACCATTCTCGAGTTTTTTGATCAGGAGGAACCATTGTTGCTTTTGCCCCCATTTCAGCTCCCATATTACATAATGTAAATCGTCCAGATATTGACATGTTTTCAATAGCTTCTCCATGGAACTCAACAGCTTTATACAGTGCACCTTCTGCAGAGATGTCACCTAATATATGAAGAATTAAATCCTTTGGATAAACGTTGGGCGAAAATGTACCATTAACAGTTATTTTTATTGTTTCTGGAACTTTAAGCCAAGTTTCACCAATTGCCCAGACTGAAGCAGCTTCTGTTCTCCCAATTGGTATACTTGCGGCCCCTAGCGCTCCATGAGCTGTAGTATGGCTATCTGAGCCGAAGATAACTACACCCGGAAGCACGTGACCTTTTTCAGGTAAAACTTGATGACAAATCCCTGTTCCACCCTCATAAAAATACTTTATCTCTTGCTGCTCCACAAACTCACGAATATTTTTGTGATTTAAAGCTGCTTTCTCATTAGGAGGAGGGACTTGATGATCTAATGCAATGAAGAGTTTTTCAGAGTCCCATACCTTGGGAGTAACACCTTCAGGAAACATTTTCTTAAAGATACCAGAAATAGCAGCAGAATTGTCATGTGTTAAGATTCTATGAGGTGAAACAAAGACAATTTCTCCTTCTTCTACTGATTCTTTTCCAGCGTTCTTGGCAATAATCTTTTGAATAAGTGTTTGAGCCATGTCGAATAAACATATGATAAAAATAAAAAGTTCACTGTTGTTGTTTTTTTGCTGCAAAATTACAAACTAAAAACTCTTTTTCATTTTAAGGCTGAAGAGGATAGTAATTCACTTGTTTGAAGTTTACTAGTTTTGGTTGGTTTTTCTATATCTTGGTAACCAGTAAAGTGCTCAAAAGATCTGAAGAGTCTTCTATCATATCAGTAATTGTTTCAAAATTACGCAAAGCATGGTCAAAAAGGATTAATCCAGCTGCTGAGTTAAAACTTTTTTCCACCTCAAAATATGATTGCTTGATTTGAGAATAGATTTCATCTACTTCTCCTTCTAGATCACTTACTTTCTTTGTTAATTCCAATACTTCATCTGTCGAAGCTATTCCTATTATTTCTGATGCTTCAATTAAAGTCTCAATTGCTTGAGTAGTGTATTTGCCAAGATCAATAAGCATCTTGTTCACTTTTGAAGGAAGTTTAAATTCATAAAGAAAAACAATGTTCTTGACTCCTCTTTTTGCAAGACCAGCAGCTTTATCGTTTGTTCTTACAAACTGAAGATTAATTTCCCTTACTTTTGAAGGAAGTTCGCTTGCGCTAAGCTCCTTGATAATTTCTTGTTCAAGTAGATCAGCTGATCTTTCTTCTTTAATCATTATTTCAGCACTTCTTTTCAGTCCTGGAAGATCTCGGTTTATCCATGCGGCAATTCCTTGTTGCATTTTTTCAGAAACAGTTTTTACTAGTTTTAAGTGAGCTATTGCCTTTGTGTGTGCGTGAGCTTGTTTTCTTTTTAGAAAATAGTCAGATATTCTTTTCATTTTTTGTCCTCAGTTATATTATTCATTATTAATTTGATAAATAAAAATTTTATTAGGAGGTATTACTAACCTCACTTTTTGATTTATTCTGTCTCCTATTAGTACCTCAGGAGTAATCATCTTCTTAAATTTGATTACATCATCTCCAAAAGTGCATGACCATCTATAATAATCACCTAAAAGACGAGAATTAACAATCTTGAGCTCAAATTCATTAATTTCAGAGCTCTTACTTTTTGTTCTTTGAATGATATCGTTTGCCTTAATTATTAATTGAACTTTGGTGTTGAGTTCATGAGAATTTGAGTTTATTAGCAGTTTTAAGCCATTTTCAAGCTTGACTGTATCATACTCTTCTCCTTTTTCAGATATTACCCCATGATAGTTATTGCATTCAGCTATTATATTTGCTACAAAGGGTGTTTTAGGAGAATTGTATATCTCTTCAGGAGTTCCAATTTGCTCTATTTGCCCATTATTCAGACATAATATTCTATCAGCTATTGTGAAAGCCTCTAGAGTATCATGAGTTGCCATAACACAAGTTAAACCCAATTCTTTGACTAAGTTACGAAGTTCTATCCTTAAGCTTCCTCTGATTTTAGCATCCAAAGCACCTAAAGGTTCATCCATTAGAAGAAGCTGAGGATTGCCTGAAACGGCTCTAGCAATACCAACTCTTTGTTTCATCCCACCACTTAATTCATTGGGAAAAAGATGTTGAGTATCGTCCAAATACATCATGTCAAGCATTTCACTAGCAACAATCCGTGCATCATTAAGATTATCACGATGAACTCTAGGTCCATAAATTAAATTATCTAAGACATGCATATGTGGAAAAAGGTTAAATTGCTCAAAAACAAAACCCACTTTTCTATCTTCTGGAGGAATATTATTCACTTCTTCATTATCAAAGTTAATGCTTCCTTCATTGGGTGTTTCAAGTCCAGCTAAAAGCTTAAGAGTAGTTGTTTTGCCAGCACCTGTAGGACCTAACAGTACAACGAATTCCCCATCTTCAATCACAAAGCTTAGATCGTTGATGGGTAGTTTTTGACCGAATTTTTTGATTACAGAGTTGAAAGTTATTCTTGGCACAAAATCACTCCTATTGTACAGATATCGCAGCATTAAGCCCTTCCTCAGGAGAAGGATAAACATTAAGTAAATCACTTGGAAAGATAACAAAGACTTCCTGCATTGGTTTGAATAGTTCTGAACCGGTGGGCACTTTTACTTGAACGGTTTTACCAGTCTCTAGCTGAATGTAAATTCTACGATAATCACCAATTAATCGATCTGATTGCACCTTTCCAAGTATACCATTTTCACCAATTGATTTTTCTCGTGATTCTATTTTCATAAATTCACGTCTAATAGAGACAATGGCTGCTTCTCCAACACCACCAGGAAGATTTTTAATAACTAGAGATGGACCTCCATAAACTTCAATAAAGCCGGGTCCTGATTTCTTACCGGCAACAATTAATCCTTCTAAGAAATCACTTTCACCAATAAAGTTTGCAGTGAAAGGATTTTCTGGAGATAAGAGAATATTATTTGGTTTGTCTAACTGCATTAGTTTTCCTGCTCTCATGCATATAACTCTATCAGCTATAGCCATTCCTTCTGCTTGATCATGAGTTACATGAATTGCTGTTAGACCTAGTTTTGTGACCAAATCACGAAGTTCATCTTGCATTTCTTCTCGCACTTTGAGATCTAATGCCCCTAATGGTTCATCTAAGAGAAGGACTTTGGATCCCATTGCTAGTACTCGAGCTATTGCTAATCTTTGAAGATCAGGAGCATTAAGTCTTTTTGGCCATTCATTTTCCCTTCCTGAAAGTCCAACTATTTTCAAAGCAGCATTTCCTCGTTCAATAGTGTTCTTTGAAGGATGACCAATAGCATTAAGCCCATAGATTGCGTTATCATAGACATTTAAATGAGGAAAAATAGCATAGTGCTGAAAACAGTAACCAATGTGCCTTCTGTGAGGAGGTACTTGTTCAATTGGTTTATCATCCCAGTAAATGTGCCCTTCTGAAGGATTAATTAGCCCCGCAATCATTCGCAAAGTGGTTGTTTTTCCACAGCCACTTGGTCCAAGGAAGGTAACATATTCCCCATCCTTAACTTCAAAACTAAGATTATCAACAGCTACTTTTGAGCCAAAGCGTTTAGTTACATTTTCAAATCTAATAGTTGCCATCTTAGTTCTCTCCTTGGGGTTCTCCTGTTTCACCGAGGAATCTACTTAAGAGAAGCATCAAAAATGAAACAACAATTAGTATTGTAGCAGCAAAAGCCCCTGCTGGAAGAGCTTCACTTTCTACAAAGTCTATGATCATAACCGGTATAGTTCTTTCTATTCCCATTACTACTATCGTTGCACCGGTTTCGCTCATAGAACGAGTGAAAGTCATAATTGCACTTGCAAAAAGACCCGTTTTAATTAATGGCATTGTTACCGTTCGGAAACGATGGAAAGCATTACTTCCCAGCGTTGTAGAAGCCTCTTCATACATAGGGTTAATTGATAAAACATTAGCCAGCATAGGTCTAACCATGTAGGGGTAGGTAAAAGACACATGAACCAAGATAATCATGAAAAAGCCAGGGGTGGTTACTCCGAGCCCTCTTGGACCCCAGAGATAGAAAACAGCAAATCCAAGTGCTGAAGAAGGGATAACTAAAGGAATATCCACTAAAGCATCTAAAAGAGTCCGCAATTTCCCATCTGTTCTTCTAGCAAGGATAAAAGCCATCGGTACACCAAGAAGTAAATTAAACAAAGTAGTTATTCCTGCAATCTCAATTGAAGTTAGCAAAGAAAGCCATAAAGCGGACCACTTATTATCGGGGGCTTTGAAAACAGAGTAATAAGCCCCTTCTGTATAAGCACCAGTATATGGATTACCATCCCACCACTGAATTAAATAAACTACAATGAAAGTAGTTGGTAGAAAAACTACAAAGAAGAAGAAAATGTAGGTAGTAAAATCTCTCCCTGCTCTTACAGATTTACTACTAAGTTTTCTTTCAAAGGTAGGAAATACGGTTTGAACGGGGAAACCAACTCTTCGGGCATAAAAACGCATGAAAATCAATAAAATAATGCTTACAAAAATCAAAATCACGCTTAAGAAAGCTGTTGCCTCAAACCGGAGAGATTTTGTCCAAGA
>DAOWED010000154.1 GCA_030638685.1 Candidatus Heimdallarchaeota archaeon
AAAATATTATTTCAATAAAATAACTCATTATCCTCAGGATGTATGGGATGATATTAGCAGAAAATATAAACCTGGTCAGAAAAAGAATGGAACGGTTTTACCACTTGAATTGGTTGAAAGGTGTATAGATTATAGTTCTAAACCAGGTGATCTAGTCTTTGACCCATTTATGGGGAATGGAACGACTGCAATGGCAGCTAAAGCTAACTTCCGGCATTTTCATGGCTTTGAAATTAATCCAGCTATGAAAGAAATAATCAGCTCAAACATTGAACTAATAGATTTAGGTGAAACGACTAACAAAAAAGGCTCTTACAATGAAAGATGGAGGTCTGAAGAAAACTTTCTAAAATTAAAAGAAAGATACCCTCGAGCCTACCAAGAATATATTAAGGAAAAATGAATTAACTATATCATAGTTTTTTACCGCAAATGCGACATTTTCTAATATCCACACCTTGGTTTTTAGCTCCACAATCAACACAAATTATTACGGGACTTTGAGTTGGTTTTGATTCTTTGTTAGCCATAACTGGGAATGACATTCTTTGATACTCTCTGAACGCAAGATACAAAATGAGGATATCCATAATAAACGGAATAACTAAGGCGTCATAAACAGCATAAATCATGTCATAACTCGCTATACCTATAGCTAATATTGGTCCAAACTTTTCTTTCATAACAACTCCCAAAACAGCTATAAAGTAAGCTGAAGCTAAAATGAGAACAGCTATACTTCCAGCGGATGTTAAGTAGTTTAATCCGGCTAGCGCCAAAATACCCACCAATAAGCTTGAAAATGCATCAAGTTTGGGTTTTTCCATCATAGATCGTTTCATAATTATATTCACCTAAGCTAGAGCAAAAACATTGTTCACTCGACAAGAAGAGTCTTTACACGGGCATTAATAAACGAATCCAACGGAACAAAAAGAGATAGAAAAATTAGCTAAACAATGAATAAATTAAAAAAAAACTAAGTTATTTAAAAATAAGCTAGATTAGCCGGGGAAAAGGAAGAATGGGAGAAGAATAGCAAACTATCAAATAAATATTTAAATAGAGTACTTTGATTGTTGAGCTTGGCATTTCCTATAGTGAGCATGCTAAGTGAAGGTCACCGGAAAAAAAACTGGAGAGACGCACTTTAGGTTTCGATACCTAACAGTCAAACTGGCGAGTGTTAGAATCGAAAGTATTTGGGTAAACCAAATTTGACGGCTCCTCAAGACCAGAGGTTTTGTAACTTGGAAATCCTAAGACACCTACAAAGGAGTCTTACTAATCGATTAACGATAAAAACATCCTAATTAGTAAATATAAGGTGAAAAAATATGCCGAGATTTAAATATAGTCGTACAGGTCTGGATCCTGACGTGACGGCAAAAGCTTCTGGTAGAGAGATGGATATCTCTCCCAAGCATGCTCGTGAAATATGTAATGCCATTAAGGGACTTTACATTGAGCAAGCCATTAGCTATTTAGAGAATGTTGTTGAAATGAAACGATCCGTTCCGTTCAAAAGGTATAACCGAAAAGTTGGACATCGATCCGACCTACAAGGTTGGCACACTGGCCGTTATCCCGTTAAAGCCGCAGGTAAAATTCTTGAAGTTCTTCATAATCTTGAGAATAATATAGAATACAAAGGGCTTGAAATGGATAGATGCAGAATAATTCATTCTGCAAGCCACAGAGGCCGAAAAATTAAGAGAATGTTTACTCGAGCCTTCGGAAAATCGTCACCTAAAAACAACACTCTAGCACACGTTGAGTTTGTAGTCCGTGAAGTATAAAAAAGGAGTTCTTAAAAATGAGTAGCGCAATTAAACATTTTACAAGCAGAAAAGTACGCTTTCAAGAGATTTCCGAGTTCCTAAGTAATGAATTGAAGTCAGCTGAATTTGGTGGCGTTATTATCAAACGCTCAGCCCTTGGTGACAAAGTAGTTCTCCAAGTTGGTAGAGTTGGTTTAGCAATTGGTAGAAGAGGTAAAACCGTTAGAGCTATTACTTCTACTCTCAGAGAAAAATATGGTCTCAACAACCCCTCTGTAGAAGTAGAAGATCTTACCAATCCTGAACTAATCGCCAATGTTATGGCTCAAAGACTTGCCTCCTCCCTTGAAAGAGGGCGTCATTATCGTCGTTCCGCCCATGGAACACTCAGACGAATAATGTCTTCAGGAGCAAAAGGTTGCGAAATCGTAATTAGCGGAAAGATAACTAGTCAAAGAGCACGAGTTGAAAAATTCAGAGATGGATTTGTTGCTAAATGTGGTCACCCAGCAGAATTATTTGTTGATAAAGCCACTGCAAGGGCAAAAATTCAGAGAGGAATCCTCGGAGTAACAGTCAGTATCATGGCACCAGATGCAGTCTTACCAGACGATATTTCCATCATCGCAGAACCTACTTACACTTCTCGAGATATTTTACATCGAAGAGAAGCAGAAGAGGAAGAAGAAGTTGATGTGTTGGAAGATCTAGAGTTAGCTGATGATGAGCTAGATGCGGACGAACTAGAAAGCCTTGAAGACCTTGAAGATCTAGATGATCTTGAAGAAGTAGAACTTGAACAAGAAACACCCCCAATGGAAGTTGAAGATTTTGATGATTCAGAACTACTCAAAGAAGAGAGTTCAGAAAAATCAGAAGTTTCAAGCTTTGAAGAAGAGTGAGCAAAATGGCACTGAAAATGAAAGAAATTCATAGAATGAATGAAGGTCGATTAAAAGATCAGCTCAAAAAATTTAAGCAAGAACTGATGCAAGTAAAAGCTCAACTAAGCTCTGGTGGCTCTGTGGAAAACAACGGGCAAATGAAAGAAATACGAAAAACCATCGCCCGTATTAAAACCGTTCAAAGAGAACGAAAAGAGGCTTAAAAGAAGTGATTAATTATGATTCCTTCAAGTGCAACCCGAGAATACTTAGCAAATGAGATCCTAACCGGCGTTACAGGAATGAACGTTAGTGTTAAGGAATCAGCCCATTACCCCTACATTGGAGTAGGAGGGATTGTTATCAGAGAAACAGCTAACACCCTTCATATATTAAACAACGAAACCAAAACAATCGTTCCCAAAGTAGGTCAAGAGTTCAAAGTAACTATAGGTGACTGGGTAGTAATAATAGACGGGAAAAGAATACAGGGAACACCTGCAGCACGAATGAAGAAAGGAATTAGGAGATGGCGATAAAATGAGCGAAACAAAAAACATAGGGGTCCCTGTTTCAAACCCCCCAACACGAACATGCGATGATGTCAACTGTCCTTATCATGGAAGTCTTTCTGTAAGAGGAAGGATCTTTGAAGGAGTAGTTGAATCAGCTAAAATGCAGAAAACCGCAGTTATACGAAGAGATTTCCTACACTACGACAGGAAATACAAAAGATATGAAAGAAGACACGGAAAAGTATCTGCTCACAATCCTCCATGCATTAATGCAAAGGAAGGAGACAGAGTAAGAGCTATGGAATGCCGAAAATTGGCCAAAAGTGTTACTTTCGTTATCATAGAAACAATAGTTGACTAGGAGAGATAAATAATGGCAAGAAGAAAAGCTGCAGGAACAGCAAGAATCAAACTTTCACCCGGACTACAAGTAGGTACACAAGTAAAGTGTGCAGACAATTCCGGAGCAAGAATAGTGGAAATTATAGCCGTTAAAGGATATAAAGGTCGTATAAGAAGAGTACCGTTTGCCACCATTGGTGACATGGTTATTGTAACCGTTAAAAAAGGCACTCCCAATATGCGAAGACAAATCCTCCCAGCAATAGTAATAAGACAGAAAAAACCATTCCGCAGAGAAAGTGGAGAATGGCTCGCATTCGAGGACTCAGCAGTTTCAATAGTAAACCCAGCAGGAGATCCAAGAGGAAGCGACATTCGTGGCCCCGTTGCCCGAGAGGCAGTCTCTAGATGGCCCCGTCTTAGCACTATTTGCAGTCAAATTGTGTAATTGGAGTGACTAATTATGACATATTCAACAAAACCAAAAAAACAACGCAAAAGGCATTTCAATGCACCTTTGCATACTCGTCATAAAAAAATGGCTACATTATTAGATCGTTCCTTACGAGAAAAATATGGCTTTAGAAACATCCCAATCAATGTTAATGATACTGTTAAAATTGTGAGGGGTCAATACAAAGGAATAACTGGTCGAATTCTTAGAATTAATCGTACCAAGTATAAAGTCCATGTTGAAGGAGCAGTCAGAAACAAAGTCGATGGTTCTCAACTACCTTACCCCATCTCTCCATCTAATATAATCATTACTAAACTTAATGAGAAAGATAGAAAGAGAGTTGAAGTCATTAACCGTAAATCAAAAGGTCATATTGTTCTGGACATGCCTGAACTTGAAGAAGAACTATTTGAAGACGGACTTGATGACGAACTTGATGAAGTAGATCTAGAAGAAGAATCCGATTTAGATGACTTTGAATTAATAGATGAAGACGATGAAATCGATGAAATCGACGAAATCGTATCCGAGGAGGAATAATTGAATGCCACACGAAAAACGAAAATCAGCACCTAAGCACTGGCCTATTCAGAGAAAAACAAACTTCTTTACTTATACAGCTCGAGCAGGACCTCACCCACGAGAACATTGTATTCCCGCAGGTGTCCTAATCAGAGATGTTTTAGGTTATGCTAAAAATGCTAAAGAAATTAAATATATTTTAAGAAGAAATTACGCTCTAGTTGATGGCCGACCAATTAAAAAACCTCAATTTCCTCTGGGACATCAAGATGTTATTAGCTTTCCATTACTTGAAAAGCACTATCGTCTTGTTTTTCGTCCCAAACACGGTCTAACACCTTACGAGATTTCAGCTGATGAAGCAACTCAGAAATTGTGTAACATCCGAAACAAGACTATTGTTAAGGGTGGAAAACTTCAGTTGAACCTACACGATGGTAGAAATATCACACTTGATGATGCTACCTTTGAAGGTGAAACGATCCAAACACGAGGAACCATTTTAATTGATCTTCCCACTCAAGAAGTAAAAGCTTACTTCCCGTTAAATACAGAAATGTATGCTTTAATTAGCCACGGTCGTAACATGGGTGTTTTTGGAACAATCTTAGAAATTAGTGAAACTGCAGGTGTAACCAAATCGATTGCTGCAATCGAAACACCTGAAGGAGAAATTTATCGAACCACCAGAGAATATCTTTTCATTTTATGGGTAAATCAGAGAAAACAGAAAAGAGATGGGAATGGCTGAAAAAAGCCATAAAGCCTGCTTGCAAAAAAAATAGTACTCCTACGGTTTTGAGGAATAATGAAACAAAA
>DAOWED010000146.1 GCA_030638685.1 Candidatus Heimdallarchaeota archaeon
TAGAAAACTGAATCAATTGAAAGAAATGGGTCTTAACCCGTACCAGTTTACTCATTATGAAACTGATACCAATTGTGCTGAACTAAAAAAGAAGTATCAACTTGAGCCAGCCACTCATACTGAAGAATATGTTCGAATTGCCGGTCGAATTTTAACAAATCGAACCATGGGTAAAATTGCTTTCCTTAATTTGCAGGATTCTTCAGATGAAGATATTCAAATTGTTATGCTAAAAAACAACCTTTCAGAAGAAACTTGGACTGTTTTAGGACTGCTTGATCTAGGTGACATAATTGGCCTTGAAGGAGAAGTAGGAACTACTAAGAAAGGAGAACTTAGTCTCTTTGTTAAAGACTTCACAATCCTAGCAAAATCACTCAGACCCATGCCTGATAAATATCATGGAATAGTAGATGTAGAAGCTCGTTACAGGCATCGTTATCTGGACTTAATGGTTAACTCTCAAACAAGAAGAATGATGAGAATAACTGATCAAGTTTACCATCTAATGAGATCTTATCTAAGAAAAGAAGGATTTATAGAGGTTCAAGTGCCTATCTTACAGAAAATCTATGGAGGAGCACTAGCTAATCCTTTCAAAACCTATAGCAATGCTTTGGAACAAGATGTATATCTCAGTATAGCCTCTGAGCTTGATCTTAAAAGATTAATAGTCGGTGATATGGGCAAAGTCTTTGATATCAGTAGAGACTTCAGAAACGAAGCAATTGATTCCACACACAATCCTGAGTTTTCAATGATGGAATGTTATGCTGCCTTTGAAAATTACGAGTATGTGATGAGATTGACCGAAAATTTGATCTCTCATATTTCTCAAGAAGTTCTTGGTTCAATGAAAACTACCTACCAAGGTAATGAGTTAGATTTTAGCCCTCCTTGGGATAGGGTCTCCATGATACAATCAATCAAGGATGCTTGTGGAGTAGATTTCTATGAAATTACTGATTACCAAGAAGCTTTGGAAGCAGGAAAAGAGAACAATATTCCTATCGATCAATGCTTTAACAGAGGACAAGTTATCCAGAAATTCTTCGATTCTTTTGTTGAATCTAATTTAATCCAACCAACCTTTGTATATGAGTTTCCAGTAGAGATTTCACCTCTTGCCAAAAAGAGCCCAAAAAACCCTTTTATTGCAGAACGGTTTGAGATATTTATTGGTGGATTAGAAATTGGAAATGCTTTTTCTGAATTGAATGATCCCGACGAGCAAAAAGAACGTTTTATGGAACAAGAACTACTTATAGAAAATCATGACGAAAAAGAAGCTCATCCTATGGATGAAGATTACATCAACGCTCTTGAGTATGGTCTTGCCCCAACAGGTGGATTAGGTATTGGAATGGAACGATTAATAATGATCCTTGCTGACCTTTCATCAATCAAAGAAGCACTTATCTTCCCACAAGTACGTTTTTCAAAAACAGAGTCAGAAGAAAAGAAGGTATAAAATTTCTTAAACTGATTAATTTAGGTTGAAGGCAAGAAAGCTTTCATCCTTATTTTTTTTTGTTATTATTATGATTGAGTAGATCTGAGATAATCCATTCATTAAAACTGGCATTAAATTCTTTAATAGATCCATTATTTTCAAAAACAACATTGGCTTTTTCAATAACTTCAGCTATTCCAAGATCCATCTCTATTTCATCTCTGAGCTCGAACTCTTCTACAGTCTTAGGTGCATCGGCTCTTCCTCTCTCCACTAAACGCTCGAATCTATTTTTTGCTGAGGTTTTGATGCTAATTAAGAGGAAATCGGGATTACTATCACTAAAAGTAGCAACTTCAATTGGGGCTCTAATTCCATCGATTACAACATCAGAATTTAATTCTTTAATCTCTTCCCAAGTTAACTTAGCAATAATGTTTACACCTTTTTCCTTCCTAACTTTGGAAACAAAACTATTACAATTTTTACTTGTAGGCGGAAGACCAGCTAGTTCAACATGTTTTCTGATAATATCACCCATTGAAACTTTTCTGAATCCATGTTTTTCCAAACATTTGGCTGCTATTGTTTTTCCAGAGCCCGGTTTGCCTGTTATTCCAAAAAATAGTTTTTGAGTCATATGAGTCACCCAGAGTGCTATCATTCCCTTCAACTTCACAAGTATCTAAAGCCTTTCGATAAAACACCAAAAAATGATCAAGAATGATGAAGCTTTTCAAAAACAATCAAGAAAACTTCATCCATCTGCAAAGATTTATAATT
Source organism: Candidatus Heimdallarchaeota archaeon (assembly GCA_030638685.1). Lineage (GTDB taxonomy): Archaea > Asgardarchaeota > Heimdallarchaeia > Heimdallarchaeales > DAOWED01 > DAOWED01. Next base: position 2,237 of record DAOWED010000146.1, read on the forward strand.
TAAAAAGGAAGTATATTCTCTAATGAAGCAACCTTTGAATGATATTGAACTAGCAATTATTATTAACCGAATAATAGAGGTAGCAGAGTCAGACTCTGTTTTTTCAGAGGAAGAAGAAACTCTAGTTAAAAAAATAATTGCTCATTCTCAAGACTATATTACTGAGCTCAAAAAAGCACTAGAGGATGGTACAATTACTCCTGATGAGCAAACCAGAATTCAAAAAGCATCAAATAAAATTCTAAAAGAAGCTCAAGAACTGGCTGAAGCTGATGGTGAAGTCACTACTGATGAACAAAAAATCATTAATTCTCTCTTTCAGCTTATGAAAGTTAGTACTGGAGAACTTGATTACCGGGAAAGAGTTGAATAGGTAGAAATAATATTAGTCTGATTTTTTGGTTTTTACCTCTTCTTGCGTTTAGCGTATGTTAACAAGTTTATAGCAACGAATAAGCTTATCCAACCAAATGAAGCATCATCTTTGGTTTCTTCATAAATAGGTTCATCTGTTGGTTCATCCGTTTCACTTTCAGTAATATCACACTTATAATCATTAAGAAGATCAATTAATTCATAGGCAGTGCTATTAAATTTCAAGGCATAATCCAACGCATCATTATCTTCTCCCTCTTGATAATAATTCATAGAATAGAAATTTTCTTGAAAATTAGTCCAAAGAGTAATCATCTCGTCGTTTAAAGTATAGGCACTTTCAGGTAATTCCGAGCAATTTTCATGGACACCTAGTTTGTTAACCAGATATCTGAGATCTCTTCTTGCTTCTCTGACAATATAGGAAGTATGTCCTCTTTCAAGCACATCTCGGTTAAGTTGATTAAAGAAAGCTCTACCTGCTGCTTCTCCTCTAAAAGGAAGGGCATAAGTCATTGGTGTACTGGAAAAATCATATAACCAGTCAGTAACTGCAGTATCATCTGTGGGGTAGGGGTCGGCTTCATCATAACCGTCATGTGGGTGTCTAAATCCTAGGAAGTGTCCAATTTCGTGAATCAATATCAATGAAAGTCCCGTTTGATCATTTTCAAGTTGTCCTTCCATTCCTACCATAATAGTACCCCATTTTTGAGCTATACCTATAACACCAAATTGCTCTATATACTTAAATTCTCGATCTGTACCTGAACCTTGATCATCAAACATAACTACTATTGCCCTCAATGGAATGGTGGATAAATCTCCTGGGGGGAATAGCTCTGGTCCTTCCTTAATAAAAATATCAGAATCTAGTGTTTCTCCATCAAGAACAGCCGTTCTAATATCTTCACTGAAGATACTTTCATTATCAAGATCATATGCATTATACATAAAGCTCCAATTTACATAAGGAACAATATCCCTATACGATTCCTCAAAAAGAGAGATATCAATATAGTCTTCAGGATGGGTTAAAACTGAGTTATCACTAGTTGCATCAACGAGTAATATCTGAAGCCTGAAATTTGGCTTGTATACCGGATAATAAAGAAAAGCTCCTAAAAAGAGGTTAGCCGTTGATTCATCAATGTATTCAGCTAAATCAATAAGTAGATCAGTTAAATCATCAGTAGGGTAGTCTTTCAAAGGTCTATCATTAATCCAATTGACTGATTCACCAAATCCTTCATACCTTATCGGAGCTGTAGTAATATCAATAAAGTAGCTTCGATAATCACCACCCCAAGAAATCATATAGCTACTGAAAACGCTGCCAGTGTCAGGATCAGCTAATTCAGTAACATAGTTATAGTAATAATCATAATGGTTTTCTGAATTGATGAAGTAGAGAAGGTAATCACAAGATTGTGCTTCAATGGGTAGACTATTTCTGTTGGAATAAAGCCATTCATCTACCGTTTCAGCATCAACAATTTTTTGAGTTTCACCAACCATAGAATTATCATAGTCAGTTAAATCATCTGAGGCTGGAACAGTGGTCATTTGAGTATCCATCCACTCAAAAAAAGTAGTGGAGTATGAAGTTGAGGTTTGAATATATTCATAGTTAACTTGAAACTGAAAGCCCATATCGGCTGGTTTCAGATTAAAACCAATATCAGTAATAACTGTTGAGGCATAAGTATGCTCAAGATAGTTGTCTATTGTAGAAAACTCATCCTCTGAAAGTTGATTCCAGTCAATAAAAACAATACCAATGCTTACTTCTGGTTTGAGATGGTAATCGGAATAATTCCATTGATTAACTATTTCTTCTCGAGAATCAGCTTTTACTGGAAGAAAAACTGTTGAAGAAACTAGAATTAAAGCTATAAAAGAATAGAATATGTAACGCATTAAAACACCTAAGAAAAAATCAGTAGCAACAATACTCTTTGAGCTAATTAACTATTTAGAGCTATGTATTCTCGAAAGATTCCTTGTGATGATGATACTTCTTTTTAAAATGCTAAGGAGAAAGTTTTTAATGCATAAAGAGGAGTAATAATTGAATCAAAGGAATAGGAAATTTACATGGATCAATCTCGCAAAAAACGCTATCTAGATAAATTACAGATAATTAGAGAGAGATCTAAATTTTGTGAAAAGAAAGTTAAGGAATTATCAGATACTGATGCAAAAGCTGTTGAGGAAGACAGCATTTTTTCTTTGTGGTATGCTTTTCAAACAATGGTGCAATCGATTTTAGATATTATTGCAATGATATGTATGGATGAAAAAATAAGCCCAAGAAGCGATAAAATAAACGTGGATGCAATTGTGAAAGACGGTTTACTTACTACTGATTTTGCAAAAGTTATCAATGAGGCACGAGGGTTACGAAATATTCTTGTTCATGAATATAACGGAATTATTTCAGATCAAGCAATTGATTCAATTGGTAAATTATTACCTCATCTCAAACAAGTTTCCAAGGTGTTTAGGGAATGGTTAACGCAGAATTAATAAATCAACTTGAAAAAGATCTCAAGATGCTAATGGAAGAATCCGAAGTAATAGGAATTGTTCTTTTTGGTTCTATAGTAACAAATCAAGATCATCACCAGAGCGATATTGATATTTGTGTCGTTGTTTCAGAACCAGAGTCTTCTGAAACCTTTCATAAGGTATTAAGATTTAACCAACCACCTTACGATATCAAACTTTTTCATAATTTACCTGTTCATGTAGGAATAGAGGTTATAAACAATCATTTTATTATTTATGAAAGAAAAGAGTTTGAAATAAGTGAGTTTTTCTATTTCAAAAGGAGAATGTATGAGGATGAAATGAGACGACAAGAATTATCCTCAGAAGAATTGAATGAACTCATTAATTCTTTTTAAAACTGCATAGGCTTGCAGTTGGTTAGAAACTCGTGTCCTTTTTCAGTTATTAGAACATCATTTTCCCAGCGACATCCACCAAACTCTTTTACATAAATACCCGGTTCTAATGTGACTAATTGCCCCGGCTTAAAGATTTCTTCAGTCCAGTTAGCTAATTCTGTTCCATTAGTTGGTTTTCTTGTAACTCTAGGAGATTCATGGACAGCTAAACCTATTCCATGTCCTAATCCATGAGGCATTGTATAATTCTCTTTGGCAAGTTCATCAATTACAAAATGATGAGCCTTCCATGTTGGTTCTCCTGGAGTGTAGTAATTTGCAGCATCTTCGTATACTTCCTGTAATTTTCTCCAGATTTTAAGTTGTTCAGCTGATAATTCACCGAATGCAAAAGGAATAGTTACATCTGTTACATAACCATCCAACCTACATCCAAAATCAATTAAAGCTAGTCCTGGTTTTGTTAGTTCTGCTTGGCTTGAAGGGGGAACACAATGAATTTGCCACGAACGATCTACATTTGCAATTAATGATGGAAAACTAATATCATCTGCTCCTCCTTTAAGAAATTCCGAATAGACAAAAGCAGCTAAATCACTTTCCTTTACTTTCTTATTCTCATTGAGAAATTCTTCAACTAAGATAAGCACATTATTATGGATTGCAACTGCTTTTTTAGTTGTTTCAATTTCAATTGCTGTTTTTGTTGATCTTACATCGCCTAATTTAGCTAATATTGCGTGATTAACCACAAATTCGACATTGGGGTATTCTTTAAAATAATTTAATAGTCTTTCATAAGGCCAACTTTTGCCTAATGCGACTGTTGGATTATCTTTAAGCTTCTGAAAAGTTGGTTTGATGGCTTGAAGGAAACTTTTGTTATAATCTTCAAAATTTATTATTTCATCCACTTCAGCCGTATTTTGAGCAAGAGGATAATCCCATGGAAGTAAAATAGTTTCTCCTGATTGAATAAGCATCAAGAAGGCAGCTTCTGGATTACCTGAAAGGTAACGAACATTCGCATCAGGTGCATTTTTAAAATCATAGAGAAGAAGAGCGTCAATATTGGTTTCTTCCATAACCTTTGTAATCTCAGTTATTTTTTCGTTAGTAACTGGACGTTTAGGAGCCATAAATCTTCATTATAA
>DAOWED010000191.1 GCA_030638685.1 Candidatus Heimdallarchaeota archaeon
TATAGAGAGAATAATGGCTCCCGAACCTTTTATTCCCAACGATACGATATTAAACGAAAGTGAACGAATTCTCATCATAACGGGACCAAATATGGGGGGTAAAACAACTCTTCTTAGACAAGTAGCTTTAATTTGCATAATGGCTCAAATGGGTTCTTTTGTACCTGCTAAAGAGGCTAAAATTGGTGTTGTTGACCGTATCTTTACTCGAGTAGGTGCATTTGATAATCAGATTAAGCAGCAATCAACTTTCTTTATCGAAATGACAGAGGCAGCTAATCTACTAAATAATGCAACAGAAAGAAGTTTAGTAATCCTTGATGAAGTCGGAAGAGGAACTAGTACTTATGATGGATTATCCATAGCTTGGGGCACTGTTGAATACCTTCACGATATTAATAAATCAAGAACACTCTTTGCAACCCATTATCATAGTCTTTCAGACCTTGAGTTAACACTTCCCGCAATTAAAAACTATCACTTTGATATTCTTGTAGAAGATTCTGAAAGACTTATTTTTGATAGAAGATTGAAGGAACACTCAACAGATAAAAGCTTTGGAATACAAGTTGCCAAACTAGCTGGAGTTCCTCAAGAAGTTATTTCTCGAGCTTCTGAAATTCTTAAACTGCTAGATTCACAAGTTGAAACAATTGACCCTTCTATCAACGGTGTAAAAGAAGAAGAAAGAGAAGTCCTCAAAAAACTCATTAAAGAAGAAATTTCAGGACCAAAGCAATTGAGTATTATAGATTTCTTTGCAGAGGAGAAAGGAAAGAAAGGAATGGAGCAATCTCTTGCTGATCAATCTCAAGAAACAATCGAATCCTATAATAAACTCTGCAAGATTATTTCCAAAGTAAACCTAGATAACATGTCCATTATTGAGATTCAAGAATTAATTCAAGAACTTAAAAGAGAAATAAACTAAAGTTAGTTAAGTTAGTTAATATAGTAAAAATTGTAAAAATTGTAAAAAAAGTAAAAAAAGTAAAATATAAAAAATAATTAAGGTGATTTTGTGAGTCAAATAGCTAATATTCAACTACTGGACCAGAAAACAATCAATCGAATAGCTGCGGGAGAAGTAATAGAAAGGCCAGCATCAATAGTTAAAGAGTTAATGGAGAATTCCATTGACGCACAAGCAAAAAATATTACTATAGCAATAGAAGGGGCAGGAAAAGAGCTTATCAGAGTAGAAGATGATGGAGTTGGGATAAGAGCAAACGAAGTAAAGATTGCTTTTGATATGCATACCACCTCTAAAATCAGAAAATCAGACGATATTTTTCTGATTCAAACAATGGGGTTCAGAGGGGAAGCACTAGCTAGCATTTCTGCGGTTTCAAGGGTAGAAATGTTAACAAAACATGATAATGAAACAAAGGGGTCAAGGATAGTTATTGAAGGAGGGAGAGTGATTGCTCAAGAAGAGAACTCACATCTTAAAGGAACAAGAATGGAGATAAGATCTCTTTTCTATAATACACCGGCACGATTAAAGTTCATGAAATCAGATCTAACGGAGAGAAACCATATTTCAGAAGTAGTTTCCAAAAAAGCGATTATTCTTTTTGATAAAAATATTCAATTGCATGAAGGGAATAGACAATTAGTAAAATCCCCTCAAAGAAAAGATTTACTAGAAGCAATTGTAGATATCTGGGGCATTGATTATGGTAGAGAAATGATTAAAGTTGAAAAAGAACTTGATGATAAAATAGTTCTTACAGGTTACATTGCAAAACCAAGCTTAACTAAAAAAGATCGAAATAAACAATATTTCTACATTAACAATAGACCAATAGATTCACCACAGCTAAGTTCAGCAGTAGAAGATGGCTTTGGCCCATTGCTTATGAAAAGAAGATATCCCGTTGTTGTTTTAAATCTAGATATGCCTCCTGACCACATAGATGTTAATATTCACCCCGCAAAAAGAGAAGTACGCTTTGAAAAAGAAGCTATTATTTTGGGTAAAATTTCAGAAACAATCGAGGAAACCTTGAAAGAAAACGACCTTTTCCCGGATATCACTGATGAAGCTGCTACTTATTTCAAACCTATTACTCAGTCAAGTACTCAACAATCAACATCTCATCATTCAAGCAAAATTACTTCGTCTGGGCGATCACCTAGACCCATTCAAACAAAATCTATTAGCCAACAATTTATCTTTCAAGAAGATGAAATAAATAGGGGTAAACTTATTGTTAAACCTGAATCAGAAAGAAAGCCCGAAAAAGTAACTGTTCCTCTTTCCAAAGAGGAGAGTTTTTCTTTTGATCAGCTTCTGCTTAAATGCCAAGTATTGGATACTTATATGATCAGTGAAGTTAAAGACCAGGTATTAATTATTGATCTTCATGCGGCTCATGAAAGGGTAGTTTATGAAAGAATTGAAGATGCTACTCGTAATAATACAATTTCCAGTCAGCAGTTGATTCAACCATACTTCATCAATTTAACAGCAATCGATCTTGAGAAAATTAAGGAAGCGGCTGATTTAGTTACAAAACTGGGTCTACTTGTTAATTTCCTTGAAGAAAAACTAGAAGTGTTAGCAATTCCTTTTGTGTGGGGAAGGATCCTTTCAAAGGGGGAAATAGAAGTTTTTGTAAGTGATTTAATTGATTTCTTATCAGATGAAGTTCTTTCAACCCTACCTAACTCTAAAAACCCAATTGAAGAGTTCCAAGATCAAATAATCTCATTAATGGGTTGTCATGGAGCAATAAGATCTGGAGAAACAATTGACCCCTCCTTTGCTCAATCAATAATAAAAGATCTTTTCAGTTGTAGACATCCAGAAATATGCATTCATGGGCGACCAACAATCCTAAGACTCTCAAGACAGCATCTGGATCGGTTATTTCATAGAATAGTGGACTAAAAAACATTCTTGAAAAGATCATTTTATTGAAAAAAGTTAAGAAAAGAGGGAGGAGAAGAGTTAAAATGGTTTTTCTCTTATTATTCAGATTTTCTGAATACTGCAAATCTTAAACCGAATAAAATTACTATTCCAATATTTGCAAGAGCTATGATCACCATTAAAGCACTAGGAGTGTTTTTACCATGATCAAGTTTTTCAACTAAAACGGGATAGGAATCAGAGCTAGAATAACCATAACCTGCTTGATAAGCAACTACCTTTACATTTATTGCTCCGGTGTAGTTCATTACTCCATAACCAGAATAAATTCCATCGGTTTCAGTTAGTTCAAAACTATCAACTAAGCTACCTGATCGATAAATTTCAACTGTAACTATAGCATTTTCAAAAACTAATCCATCCTTGAAAGTGACATTTGCTTCAAAGTAGGCTTCCTCATTATACTTTAAAACATTAGGTGTTACTTCTTTAAGTTGGGTTTCTGTTTCGTCTATAAACTTAGCATTCCATTGCATCATTCTATAGAATAAATCAAGGTTATCTGTATCAAAGAAATTACTTCCGAAAAGATCTAAAGAACTGAAAACGCTTACTCTTCCTCCAAAGTAGAATTCAAAGACTGCTCCTAGGGAGTAATTAGCATTAAGTGTCATATCTTCGACGGAATTGTAAGATCCATTGCTGTCTTGATCAACAAACAAACCGGGGAAAACATCCAAAAATGAATGATAGGAGTATTTTTGCTCAAAGAGAGTTTGTTCATCCATTAAGGTCAAGTTAAGTGCAGTAACATTGGAAATAGTTACAGTGCGAGTTGATTCGTTAGTGAAACTTGTTGCTTCATTCATGAAGGGGAGTGTGTTTGATAAGTTTGCTGTAAATTTAGTTAATCCAATGTCATTTTCACCAGTAGCTAAAACAGGTGAAGAAACAGTTGAAATGCCAAGGTCATCAAGTAGATCATCAGCATTCGCTTGCCCTTTTGAACCAACAATAATCATTAATTGACCACCAAAACGAATATAATCATGTATTGCTGAAATTTCAGCACCAGTATAGGCATGAGTGTTAACAATTAAAATGGTTAAATTAGCTGATTCGAGTGCCTCTAAAGTAATATCGGAGCCTATTTGTCCAATATCATAATTGTAGAGCAATAGGGAGTTAATAAATGAATTATAATGAACCTTATCAGCAGCAGGAACACCTCTTAAGTCGATTGACATAGAACAATTAATTGGCTGAGTTGCTAAATAAACTTCTTCATCTAAAGGAGCATAATAAGCTAACCAATCTGAAGAATAAGAATGAGCAAAAAGATCGGAAGTGTTTGCGAAGTGATTTGTTTTATTTTCCCAGAAGTAAACATTAAAGGAAATAGCTCTTGTTGTGTCGTAATCATAATCGCTACCGTTTTCATCAGTTGAATAAAGAGGCTTAACTAACTCAATAGTTACTGTAGTTAAATCGGAGTCAACTGCAGTAGTATAATTCATGGATGAAACGACATCATTAGTACCATTAATGAGAACATTCGTGTCCTCAAGTAAAGTGTCGTTGTAGAGCGTTTTGTTAAGGACATCTAGTGTATTGTTAAGAATACTTACATCGTTATATAACCGAGCATCAGCACTCTCATTGAAATAA
>DAOWED010000078.1 GCA_030638685.1 Candidatus Heimdallarchaeota archaeon
AAAGGAGTAAATATAGCAATAACTGGATCTTTAGGCCTAATTAAGACGCTTTTTAAACGACACATGATAAAAACAAAAGAAGAGTATACCAATATATTAAAATTATTATCACAAGATGTTTTCTTGACAGATGAACTTTATCAGTGGGCTTTAGAAGAATAATTTGAAAGAAACAAATTATTGTTTAAATTTCAATTCTTGATATAGAAGTAAATAATATTCAATTTATATGTGGTTAAAAGAAGGAAGAGAAGGAGAGAGAGGGAAAATATTAAGCTTCTTTATCAGCAGGCCAAGTACGCTCTTCTAAGCGAGCACGACAACGCATACAAAGGTTAACTTTGCTCTCAACATGAGTAAACTCATCATACTGGAAGTTTGAAATTATTCCACGATCACATAAAATATCGCGCACACATAATGGGCAGTGGAAGTAGAATTTTAACTCTGAATCGGGTGGAAAAATGTAAACTGAGCATTGTCCGCAAAGGTCCTTATTATCACATTTCATATGCTTGGCTATTATTGTCATTTTGTTTTTCTCCTTTTATTTTTCTTTTAATCCTTATGAATAGTTTTTTTGATTTTTGAGGTTTATTCCTTATTTTTTGTCAGAAGTCCACCATTTCAGATAGTCTTTCTGTCTTTTTTTCTTTTTGTCATATTCATCTTCTTCTCTTGACACTCTCACGCTGTCTATCTCTCTTTTTGATCGATCAAATGCTACCTGCAAATCTTCGGGTCTAACGGACAATCCACATGCGGGACAAACATAGAATGGAGCTTTTCTTTTCATTAAGGTTTTGCAATCAGGGCAATTTATTTTGCATCACTAAATTTTATTCTCTCATTAACTTAATAAAATCTTGTGATACTACTCTATTTTTTCTTTTTCTATTCCTTTTACTCTTTATTCTTTATTTTTTTCTTTTTTTTTTCTTATCGAAAGCTTCTTTTTTTCTCAAGCTTAAATTTATTTATAGCTTAATCTATTACTCTTAATTATATTAGTGAGGAATTCAAATGAAATTTGCAGCATCGGACCATCTTAAGGATCTCAGTCGTAGAGATATCAAAGTACTAATGGCTATTGAACGTGGAATGTACAGTTCTCGTCGAGTAGATATTGATACAATTAGTCGTATCTCTAGCATCAGTACTGATAAGCTTTCTTTCCATCTTTCCCGTCTTAATAAGTTCAAAATGTGTGAATTCTGGAAAGGGGCTAACAGTGGCTATTCATTAACAGTTCATGGTTACGATGCTTTAGCCTTAGATTGGCTCTTCGATCACAAACATATTCAATCCATTGGTCGTCGAATTGGGGTCGGTAAAGAATCACAGTTATTCTTTGCTTTAGATTTTGAAGGTGTTGAAAAGGTTATCAAGGTTCATCGAGTTGGTCTTACTTCCTTTGTCCATATTAAAAAATCTCGAGATTATTCCATTAAAGGCTCACAGGTCAATTATATTACCGCTTCTGCCTCCAGTGCAAAACGAGAATTTATTATGCTTAGACGTTTACACGAGCTTAATCTTTCCTCCCCTGTTCCTTACGTTATTAATCGTCATTGCATTATTATGGAGCTTATTGTTGGTGCTGACCTTTTTAGACTAACTGATCATCCCGATCCTGAGAATTTATTGGATAAAATCATTGAATTTATGCATCAAATGTTTGTTCAGTTAGAACTTGTTCATTCTGACCTAAGTGAGCATAATATTATGATCTCTCAGCCAGATGGTGAACCCTACTTTATTGATTTTCCTCAGACAATCCCTATAGATCACCCCTCTGCAACGGTCCAGCTTCGTAGAGACATTAATAATATCTTAATTTATTTCAAGCGTAAATTTCTCATTGGTGGGGATTTAGAAGAGATTTTTGACTATATTACCGGAGGTCTTGACCTTTCAGAGATTGAAAGATTAAGATTGGACTATGAAATGTCTCCTACCGATGTAACCTACCCTGATTTCCCAGATGACAAGTTTAAGGAGTAAATTTTGTGGATAAAGAATCATCTGACCAAGAAATCGTTCCTGAAAAAACCATTATCGGTATTGATATTGCTGAAAGAAGTTCCGGTCATCTACGTTATGCTGTGTTTATTATTAACGAATCCGGTGATGAATTAGCTCTTTACCCTTTAGTAGGTCATAAAAGGCTTATGAAATATGTTCGTAAATATAAGCCCAGCTACCTTGCTTGTGATAATGTAATGGAACTTGTTCCATCAGCTAAAGATATTGCTCCTTTTTGTTCTTCATTACCTCCAGAAACTCAACTTGTTCAAGTCACAGCTATTTCTAATAGCCAATTTCGACCCTTATCCAGTTTAATGCGTCAAAATAAAATCCGCTTCACTGGCAGGCTTAATCCCGTGGAATCTGCCAAAGGCTGCGCTTTTCTTGCTCTTAAAAGAGTTGGCTGTGTTCTTCAGCCATTTGAAGACGAGGCTTTGATTAAAGTTTCCAGAAGCAGAAGTAAAGGTCCCGGTGGATGGAGTCAGCAACGCTATTCTCGTTCCATGGATATTGCCGTTCAAGGAGTTTTTCGCACAATTCTTCAAAGGTTAGAGGAAAAAGGTTTTGAACTCGACTCCAGCACCAACCCAGCTAAACATGGTTTAAAACAAGGCTTCCTTCATGTTTATGAGCCTTTTTCTGAAGTTTCAAAAATAGTAAAACGAGGAACTTGGGGAAATGCTCAAGTTACCCTTTCTCGCCCTAATCGTGATTCTTTGGTTTATATTCCCCTTCAACCAGCTGATATCATTACTACTCCTTCCGTTAGACACATTCGTCGCCTTATTGTAGGGGTTGACCCTGGTACAACTGTTGGTATTGCTATGCTCGATCTACGTGGTAATTTAGTCGCCCTTGAAAGCTTACGTAACTTAGGAAGAGGAGCAATTATCAAAACCATTGTTAAACAAGGTTTAGCAGTTCTTATTGCCTCTGATGTTAAACCCATGCCTAAAGCTGTTCATAAGATTTCTAGCGTTCTTGAAGCTCAACGATACACTCCACAGAAGGATATCTTAGTTTCTCGTAAAAATGAAATTGCTTCATTATTTGACCAAGAACATGGTAAAAAGCCAGCTAATGCTCACGAAAGGGATGCTTTATCAGCAGCATATTCAGCCTATCGCTTATATGAATCTCTTCTCAAACAAGTAGAAGAACCGTCCTATGATCTTAGTTTTAAGGAAGCTTCAATGGCTCAAGGTTTGATAATCAGAGGCTTTTCCATTCAAGAAGCAGTTCAAACAATCTATAGTTCAAGGATCTCCTCCATTGAAGAAGAAGAGGAAGAAACCATTGATACAGAAGATCCTGTTTTCCTGAAAGAACAATTAATCGCTACAAACAAAAGAATACTAAGACTCGATAGGGAAATAACAAGAGCTGAAGCACAAATTGCCAATCAGACAATGTATAATGCGGAGCTTCTTGAAAAACAAGACGAACTTGTTGATCGGCTGGATAGTCTTGAGAAATCCATGGGTGAAGAAAAAAGGAATTATAGAGCTGAACTTCTAAAGGATAGAAAATATCGTCTCCTTGAAAGGGATGTTTCCTTTCTCAGAAGCCAACTTATGGAAGAACGAGCTCTTTCATTGAAGCTAAGAGGAGAAGTAACAGAACTTAAACAAGCCATCTGGTTGGAAGCAAGATCGGGCTATTATCCTGTTAAAGTCATCAAAAAATTCTCAAGAAATGACATTGTTTATACTCAAGATAAGTTAGGTTTAGCCGTTGGAGACATAGTTTTAGTTGTTGATGGCTCTGGTGCTGGCCCCAAAACTGCAGAATTACTTATTGAAGCTCAAATTAAAGCTGTTATTATTCAAAAAGGCACTGTTCCTCAAGCTGCTGCTAAAGAATTAATTGAGGCCAGAATCCCTCTCTTTTATGCTGAAGAAGGAATCTTGCGCATTGGAGATGTAGCTTTGATAGCTATTGATGTTCTCAATGACCGATTAGAGCATGCAGAACTTGAGGTTGATGAATATCACCTTACTAAAGCTCAAAGTAATATTGCTAAAATTGTTCACGAGCACCGTGATGATGGCAAAAATGACTTATAGTCTCCTCCTTCTTTATTCCTCATTTTCTTTTCTTTTTTTATCAACTATTATTGCAACATCTTCTTCCCCGCATTGAAATATTTCTTCTTCAGGCATCCCAACTAACTCAGCTAAGGCGCCTTTATTCATCACTTTTTCTAGGGTGGAAAGAGCGATAGAACCATCAGAAGCAGTGACACGCATAATTTCAGACCAAGCAAGGGATGGTAAATTACAGTTCATAATTGAAGAAATCGAGATAGTCAATTTAGAACATGAAGATTTGAAAGGCAGATGTTCCATGTCACCAACAATCATTTCACCATTGACAGAGGAAGAATGGTGCTGAAGAAGATCTCTACTGAGGTCAAGTGCATAATATTTGAAAGAAGAAGAGTAAGCATGCTGTTTCACATATTTTTCAAAAGTTGCTGGTCCAGCCCCTAAATCTAAGAAGAGAGTTTTTCCTTGAAAATCCACCTTTGCGATAAGTTGTTTATATTTTTCCTCTTGAATATGCTGATAACGTCTCCAATAAGCTTGAGCTCCGGCTGAATATCTTGATCGCATGAGACGCTTTTTGTCAGACATAAATCACACCAAGTTAAAGAAAAAGATAGTCTTTGAAAAGGTTTTTTGAGGTAAGTAACTGATTATACAATTTGGAATATTTACAAAAAGTCCTTTGCGATAAACTCAAAAATAAAAATAACTGATTATAGATGATTTGAAATGGCTGACGAGATCCATTGGGAAACACTTGATAAATCCTCAAACATAGTTTCTATCGCTGAAGAATGTAATAAATGCAAAGATGACACTGCTAAATTCGCTTACTTCAAGGTCGAAGAAGAGATAACAAAAATCACTTTTCTGTGTGATAAATGTATAGAACCTTTTGTTCCAAAACAAGAAACAAAGGAAACGGAAGGACTAACCAGTATTCGTTCAGAAGCTGCAAAATCATTCATTGATTCTGCGGAACTCAGTCGAATAGGTGACACAGCTATGGATGCAAAAGTCTACCATGAAACAGCAGATGATATGGGAGTAGAAGGTAACATAAGGAGAAGTGAAGGAATATCAGCTGAAGAAAGAGAAGAGATCAAGGAGAAAGAAGAATTAATACCTTCAGATAAACAAACAGGTCCACCCGAATGGCTTAATAAAATAATGGATGCCTCATTCTCCACAGAAGATGCTAAAGAAATATCAGAAGATGAGACATTAACCCTCGAATCAAAACAAAACTGGTTTAAATATATTCAAACATCCTTAGGAGAAGCTAACCCATTTATAAAACTCAATCTTATGAAGATTTTCAAAGAGTTATATACCAGAAGCGGAGGTATGATGCCTGATGAAAATTATGAAATAATCAATGAATTCATTTCAAGTGAAGAAATGGATCACCGAAGAATAGCAGCAGTATCTCTTTCACAAATTGGAGGGAACAGAGCCATTCAAATGCTTTCTGAGAGACTATCTGTAGAAGATGAAAAGAAGATTAGAAGAACTATAGAACATGGATTAAAGATGTTGAAAAAATAACATCTATTTAATTTGCTAACTATCATCTTCTTTTAACTATTGTTAAGATGTCTTCATCACTTAATATATGAGACATGCCCACCATTTGACCAGCATGTTTTGATGACGTTCCCCAGACCCTTGCGAATCTGAAACCATCTACAAACTCTTGATGAAGAATTTTACAAACAGCACCAACTGTGGAACCATGAGGAACAATTAACGGCTCTTCAAAATCAGCTTCACCTCTTTGTGGTCTAAGATATAATCTAATAAGGTTTAAAGTGTCAAGAATATCATCTTTGAGATCATCCAAGTTTTCAGAGTGCTCTGCGCTAATTTTGAGATACTCATGATCAGTAGGGAATTTCTTGAGGTAATAATCCAGTCTATTGCCGGCAAGATCGATTTTGTTGATAATAAATATTCCTTTAGCATAATGACGATTTCCTTCTAGGAAATCAATGAACTCGTCTATTGTAGGATCACATCTGACAGTAACGTTTGCGTTGACTACTTTGTATTCTCCCATGATGTATTTCATTGTTGCAAAATCCATATGCGTTAAGGCATGAATAGTACTAATAGCAATACCTCCACGGCTTGTCTTTTTCAGAGTAATATCAGGTCTTATTTTGTTAATACGTATTCCTACTTGCCAAAGTTCTTCTAAAATAAGATCTAGATGCATTGGACCATCAAAAATATCCAAAACTATTAACTCCATATCTGCATTCCGTGCTACAGAAAGAACTTCTTTACCTCGCCCTTTTCCTTTACTTGCACCGGAGATGATTCCGGGAAGATCAATAACCTGTATTTTAGCTCCTCTATGTTCAAGTATACCGGGAATAGCATCTAAGGTAGTAAATTCATACGCTCCAACTTTACTTTCAGCATTTGTTAAACGATTAAGTATGGTACTTTTTCCAACAGAAGGCAAACCAATAAGTGAAACAACTGCATCTCCGCTCCTTTTAACTGCGAAACCTTCAGCTCCTCCTTTGCCTGAGGCAAGTTGACGATCTATCTCTTCCCTTCTTAATCTTGAGATTTTTGCTTTTAAGCGTCCAATATGCTTTTCAGTAGATTTATTATGTGCAGTCTTTTTGATCTCTGCCTCAATTTCTTGGATTTGCTCTGAAAATGACATTATTATCACGTTTTGACGCTTTGTTTGACAATGACCTTAGTCTAATTTAATGTTCTTTGTTTCTTTTTTAAGATATATGACCTTTGACCAATAAGTGATTATGATATTCAATAATATAATGCAAAAGCCAATCGAGCCACAAATAATCATTAATCTCAATAACTTGTATTAGACACAATCAAAAAACCTAACTATAAGCATGTTAACTTAAGAGTATGAACCAGTCAGCAGTATTATGTCTAGGAAACGGATCAGTAGACATTCTGACTTATCTTCCTTCCTTTCCTATTAACGGTGAAAAAACAATTATTAAGAATCTTACCAGAGTTATTGGTGGTAGTGCGACAAACGTAGCTGCTAACTTGAGTAAATTGTCAGTGAAAACCTCCCTAATGGCAAGAATAGGAGAAGATCCAAACTCAAACGAGTTTATTCGTTTAATAAAGGAGAGAGGAATATATGTTAATTTATTGCAAATTGATAAGGATCTGGAGATGGGTACTACAATAATATTAATTGCTGAAAAAGGTGAAAGTACCAAACTTGGCTACAGAGGAGCTAATAAGAAACTATCAGTTCCTGAAGAAATAGACCTTTCTTCCTTTTCTTATATTCATTGTGCTTCCATTGATTCAAAGATAGCCAATGAGATTGTGGAAAAGGCAAAAAAAAGAAACATTACTTGTTCCCTTGATATTGGTTCAACAATGATTAGAGAGCAACCAGATGTTCTAATTGATATCTGTCAAAAATTTGACCTGGTCTTTCTTAATCGGTTTGCCTTTAAACGGATATTTGGTATTAATAATGGTGAAGAACTAAGTTTAGATCAAATCAAAGCTCACCTTTCTTCGGAGAAAAACCCCCTATTTAATAACAAATTAATCATTACTCTAGGAGAAGAAGGTCTCATCTGGAGCAAACAAGGAACTATTTTTTGCGAGCCAGCAGTTAGTTTAGAAGAAGTGGTTGATACTACCGGAGCAGGAGATGCAGTTGCAGCCGTTATAATCTGGTCTGAACTAAATCAAGTTGACGCACAAAACAGTTTGAAAATGGCAAATCTAGCTGCATCAAAAACTATTATGAAAGCAGGTGGAATCAACGGTTTTCCAACTTCATTGAAATTAAATTAGCAAAAAAAAATCGGTTACCTAAGTTAACTTGGCTACCTTAGTTACTGTTTTCTATTGAAATAATATTTTCTACGATGTCTAAGGGTACAAAAGGTTCGATATCAGAATAGCTTTGTCCCACACCCATGTATAGAATAGGTTTTTTGGTGATTGAAGCAACGGAGATAGCTGCTCCTCCTTTAACATTTGCATCCATTTTTGTTAGAATAGTGGCATCAAACCCAATAAATTTATCAAAGTCTTGAGCTTGTTTGATCACATCATTTCCTGCTAGACCATCACCCACAAAAATAGTGAAGTTTGGTTCAGCTATTTTCTTGATTTTCTTAAGTTCGTTCATTAAGTTAGTATTTGTTTGCATCCTTCCTGCTGTATCAATCAATACAACATCCACATTTTTAGCTAATGCATGATTAATTGCATCAAAAGCAACTGCTGCAGGATCAGAACCATACTTGTGTTGAATAACTCTTATGTTTAATTTTTCAGCGTGTTTTGCTAGCTGTTGAATAGAGCCAGCTCTGTAAGTATCGCTTGCTGCAAAAACAACTGAGAAATCTTTTTCTTGCATTAAATTAGCCATCTTTGCAAGAGTAGTAGTTTTCCCGGTTCCATTAATTCCCAAAAAAAGAATTACATAAGGCTCGTTCATCTCTTTGGCAGCTTTTATTTCTTGGAGTAAATCAGGAACATCATCTTTTGGAGTCAATATGTCCTCTAATGAGCTTCTTAAGGCTATAGTGAAACGTTCCATGGGTGAAGAAAAACGTCTTATTTCTTCGCTTACAAGTGATTTTCGTACTCCCGCGCTAATCTCTTCTGCTACAGAAACAGCTACTTCATCCCTTATTAATAATCGTTCCAATTGCTTGGAAACATCTTTCATATTTTCTTCTGTTAATTCTTTATTAACAAACTTATTTACAAAACCGGATAACCGTGAACGTAAGCCTTCAAACATTTTTCATCTGTAATTTTTAGCTATTTTAGTCAGCTAAACGATTAAGATTCATAGGATCTTGTTGCTGTGATTGCTGTTGTTGCTGTAACTCAAATGATCTTTTTAACATTGTTAGAGCTTCAGCAGTTTTAGTGTATTGAGTGACGATATTAGTTCGTATCTCATTGAACTCAGCTATTTTCTCAGTCATCATTTCAAGTGCAACACTAATAGGTTGCTCAATTAAAACATCGGCTCCTACTCCTACAAGGACTTTCTCAGTGTCAGATATTGTTCCTTTCATAAATGCTGTAGGACCAATTGGAATCAATATTTCATTTCCAGCACTTACTGGTGAAATCTCTTGAAAAGTCTGTTTCACCAAAGTGTATTGCATTACTATTTGATCTAGTGATCTGACTTGCTGTTCAAGATTCTCTGCCTGTTGCTCATAATATTGAATCTGTCTTAGAATTTCGTCTAAGCTCATCTGATTAGAAGGAGTAGACATTGTCTTTACCTATTAATATGTTGGAAAAACAAAATCATCGTTTTTCATTATATCAACAATGAATCTATCAGGAATCTCTTCTATGTTTTCAACTATTCTATGTGACAAAATCTTAATTCCAGTTCGTTTAACTCTATGTCTAGAACCTACTTCTTGGTACATTTTTTCAAGTGCATGTTCATAAGTTAAAGCCCTAGAATAATATTTTAATTGGCGTGTTCTTAGTGATTCTTTAAAAATTACTGCTATTTCAAAGACTTTTGGTTGCTCTGTCATCATTATCTCCAATTATCATTCCAGTTTAATTCGTTTTTTAAGATTCTTATGACTGCGTTGAAAAGAATTGTACAAAATCTCTAATTACAAAGATAATCTTTAATCAAAAAAGTACTAAGAGTTAATACTATTTTTTTATCTGCTATTGATTTCTAATTTTTTGTTATTCTAATTTCCAGCTTTGAGAAGTCATTGTTAGCTGAAATGCTTCGTTTAAATTTGCAACTAATTCCTTATCTCTATCGGTTAGCCAAAAACCGAAACTTAAGGATACTTTAGAAAATGACCATTCATCCTTAAACCAAGAAACTAAATTTTCCAGAAGTCTTTTATCCATATCTTGTTTGATACAATCAGGTGTCATCCAAAAGCTAACTGTGGCTTCATAATCACCAATATCATAGCTTTCAAACTCATCTTTAGGTAAAATTCTCCTAAATAATTGCACAAGTGGCGTAATATAGATACAACCGAGACATCGGGTTTCAGAATGGTTCATAATGGTATACGTGAATTCCTTCCTATCATGGAAGTCTTTCTCGTGGCGTTCTAGATCTTTTAAATTTTCTTCAATTGTAAACCCTTCACGAGGCCACCTTCCATTTGACCGAATTAATAGAAAGACTTGACTGTCCATAACTGCTTTATAATCGAGCTCGACATCAGTGGCTCGAAGTGGCCGAATCAGTAATTCTTCAGTTTTTAGCTGAGGAGGCACAGGAGCATTTTCTGGATAAAAAAGTAAATTTCGACTCATATCTGTAGGATTATTGATCTAGATTTAAGTTTTGCGAAAGAAATCAGTACAACCCAGTAAAGGGGAAAAAATGCAATGACGAGATGATCTGCACGATCTCGCCGAGATCACCCATCACACGATGTCACAATATATATCATAGAAATTAGTCAATGTTTTCTATGCGATAACCTTTGTCAGTAGACTCAATAATTACTTCAACCCCTTTGTTATTGATAGAAGTAATAATTCCACTTGGGGTTATTCTTATTTTCTTTGAATTGATTTTTACTTGATTAGCAGCTCGTACTCCAGTTCCTGATTGGGCAGCTGGTAACTTGCTTCCTGAATCATTTTCCTTTAAACTTGCCTTCCACCTTATTTTTGTACCTTTACTTTCTCGCTTTGTATGAATCAATCCGGCAGCTCTTAATACAGCGATGATATCATATATTCTTCTTCGAGGTATTTTTAACTCTTCAGCAAGCACGCTTGAAGTTATTCCTTCTGCTCCATATTCCTTTAAGGCAGATATTGACCGTTCTGCGATTGTTTCTAATTGTACCATTTTGTTCACCTATATGAATAAACTAATTTTTTTTATTATCAAATAATTCGGGATATTTTACAAATACGCGTTTACTTCAGCTCGCGTTTTCCTTTTACAAGAGGGACAGATTCACTTTTCGTGTAATACTACTTAAATGTGCCGCCATTGTTGGAATCTTTTTGCGCATAACTCTGCATGAATTCTTGAAAATATAAAAGAAAAAAGGTAATAGGAGGTTTCTATAAGGATTTACGAAGGAGGAGAGAGATGTGTGTTACGAAAATAGTTATTTTTTTCCCTTTAGAAAGCAAACGATAATGACGCTTTTACCTTTGAAATTGTGTTTTCTACAAGTTCTTTGACATTTTTGCCATTTATAATAACGTTTTTCCCGTCTTTATCCACAACAATATCACATTTACCTGCATGAACGTTTACACTGTTTTTGTCAACATAGACATGTGCACCACCGTCATCACCTGACTTTCTTACAAATACTTCTTCGTCATCACCTTTGACTATTACAAGTGTTTCCTTGGCAATGATATAGACTTCTTTGTGAGAAAGCATAAACAAGCTCCAGTCGGTATTGTCTAGAATATCGCTTTTGATTTTTTTATGGCAGTGTATTTTTGAATCATACTTCTCAAGAATTTCTTCAAAAGAGGCTTTTTGTTCTTCTGTAATTGGAGAAACGCCTCCTAAATCAATCTGTTTTGCCAAAGGATTCGTACCATCCACTATTAAACAATGTGTAAGTGAAGATTTGACTACCTTACCTATTGCTCCTTTCTTCGTATGAGAAATAGCATCAGCTAATACTTCAATGTCTCCAACAATTATCCATCCTGTCAATTCATAGTCAGAAAACTCTACAACTAACTCTGCTGTTTTGCAATCTGTAAAATTCAGCTTTACTCCTTCCTCTTCTATTAACCATTCCTCGGATTTAATTTGATAATAATTTCCGGTGTACTTATATTCCATTTTTTCACCTGAATTTTATTCTTCTTCTTCGAGATCTTCATCCGTAGAAGTACTATCTTCTCTAGTATATTTATTATTCATGAATAATAATTCTGCAAGTTTGAGAGATTCTAAGCCCTCTCTTGAGATGATGTATCGTCCCCTAACAGCTTCTTGTACTACAAATCGTGCGTCCAATAATTTATCCATATGGTGCTTAAATGTTCCTCCAAAACTATTTGATTGCTTACTTAATTCTTGTTGATAAAGAGGTCCATCTTCTAACGCTTTTAGCATTCTTAGCCTTTTTCCATCTGAAAGAGCTGATAATATAGTTGATCCATCTTCGAAAAATTCTTCAAGTTCTTCCTCGCTTAAACCCCCTTCTTGTGTCTTTTTACCGTCTTCATCCCAAGTTGGAAAGGTTATTGCTTTCATTGCTCTTTCTAAGTTTCCTGCAACGCTTGTCATTACAGAATCTACATACTCACCTATTGATTCTGCCCAATTCACATTAAATTTAACTGCATACCCTTTATCTTCTGCATCTCTTGTTATTTTTACAGTTTTTGATCTTTTAGGACGTCGTTTCCTTTTCGGGGGTGCTTGTCCCATCATTTCGGTTAATAGCTTTATTTGGTCCTTTAACTCATCAATTTCTGTTCTTATTTCATTACTTGTTCCTTCGTTTTCGTTACTCATCTTTCCACCTCAATTTTATGAATGTGTAATCTAACTACATTATAATTAGATCATACATTAATAAGTATTTTGATTAGATTGTTATACTTAATTAACCCCCAATATCACTTAAAACCTCAGAAAAGGCGAAAAAAAAGAAATAAACTAATCTGTGAATGAAATACAGAAAAATATATCGACTGATTTATAGGGAAAGATGGCGGATAAAAAAGTAGAAAAAGTCATAAGTAGTTTTTAAGAGATAATAGTATAATAAAAAATAAACTCTGGTGAGAAAATGAAAATAAGCGACTACCTTTATTGCACGTTCACAAGAAGAATAGGATTTGTAGACATAAAAACATCCTTAGAATTGAATGAGAGGGAGCAAAATAGGTTAATTACTCAAGCATTACCGCAAGGAAGTTCACCGCAAGAATCAATCAAGATAATGCTAAGAGAAGACGGTTTACTAGTAAGTTACTATTCTATGACAAATATTAGTGATGCAATAATAGTTATACTAATTCTTGAGGGGCTGGAGCCAAAACTACAACTTCCATACTGGATTTTTTCAGAAAAGAGCTTGAAACTTGCGATACAGGCAAAAGAGGAAAATTGGTTAATAAACAAGCTAAAGAATAGAGTTGAGCTAACTGCAACTCAAGAAAGAGAGTTCGAGTTACTAGATGAAAAAACGCTTAGTTCATTATTGTACTCAGTATTAACAAAGGATAATGTCATTTTAATATCGGAAGCGCATGAAACAAGAATAAAGTTTCTAGCAACTCTAGGAGGAGCGTTTCCGGCAAAAATTATGGAGCAAAATAAAATAACAACCTGGTGTAAGGAGTTTGAGGGAAACCAGAATATACTAGGAATAGATCAATCTTCAAAGGATACTAAAAAGATTAACAGATTCAGATTACAATCAGACTTAATATTCGTGGATCTGGACAGCGGAATATTAACAGGAGAAGGAGCAAAAGATGCACCATTAACAGATGAACTTGCAATAATGTATAGGGAAGGAAAAACGCAAGAGATGGTTAGAAAATTAAATGAGGTATGTGATATTGCTGAAAAAGGAGCAATAACTGAAGAAATGCACCCACAAGATGCTGAATTATTTAAAAGGATAAGAAGCAATCTCACCGGTGAAGAGATGGAAAAAACACAAACTGGGTGGTTTGTAGATTTCTAAAATACAATAAATATTACCAAATCGTTAGAGTGAAAAAATGATTATCAGAGAAATAGAGAATGAAGATATAGATGAGTATGTAAAGCTAAATCTATCTGAAGTAGAAAACTGGCAAAAAATAACAGAGGAGGGATTAATAGAAACGCCATGGGAAAAACTAAGTGCACTGGAAAGATGGCAACAAGGAGGATGGTGGGTAGATAGAGAACTAGCAGAATTACATCTTCAAATCCTGCATGAAGTTAATGGAGGAGTGATTATAGTTGAAGAGGAAGAAAGCAAAAAAATAATTGGCAGTTTGGATTATGTTTTTGATGAAGACCATAGAGGAATGATAGCACACATAATCTGGATGATAATAGATCCGTCGGAAAGAAGAAAAGGAATAGGAGGACAACTGCTCGATGAATTGAAAGAAAAGTGCAAAGAGAGAGGAGCAAAATTCATAGATGTACAGTTTGAAGATGAAAGATCAGAAGGATTATACTTAAAAAACGGATTCACACTCAGAGAAAAGCTGTTCAGAGTAGAACTTTCCTTTTTTGATTTTGAAGAAGAGGAGGAGGAAGAGGAATATGAGGAAACAAATATTCTCTGGGAAGAAAGTAAAACACTAAAATGGGAAGAAGTGCCAGAATTTGAAGGAATGCAGTATATTATTGGTTACTATTATCCTGCAAAGTATGAGTGGGTAAAAGCATCTTATGTGGAAAAAAGAGAAGAAATAATGGATAGAGTGGGACTATCGTCTCCAAAAGGAAGAATGACACTAGAAGAAACAACTAAACAAATAGCTATTTTTGGAAGAGAAGCACATCTTTGGATAACTTCTCTTGAAGAAAAGAAGCATGAAGAAGCAGTAGAGGCTTATTTGGAATATTCGTTCTTGGAAAGAGACACAATAATTGCTAATGTAAATGAAAAAATGCTTAAACTATTGAAAAAGAAAGGTTTCAAAACGAAAGCGGAAGAAGCAGAAATTCTCACATTCGATCTATGAGTAATAGAATAGTTTGAGTAATCAATCTAAAGAGATTGCTAACCTAATTGAACATAATCGAGTCCCAACTTTTCACTGACGGATTTAATCATTTCTCTTTGAGGTAACTTTGAACCTTTACGATCAACTAATACAGCTTTTTTTCTTCCAAGAGTCTGATCAATGGCTTGAATCATCTGATCTTCAGTTAATTCTGCCAAAAAATATTTAGGAATAATATGACCCACATTCCATCCTTCAAGAACCTTTTTACTGAATTTTGAAGCGTAGTGATTTCCTCCAAAACCGATATAACTTACTCCCTCATCAAGCCATGAAGGGGCTTGAAGGTCAAATATCATTTGCCATATCGTTTCTTCAAGAACCTTTACTTTAGCAAGATTAATCCAGTCATCTTCCGTAGAACCTAACTCTATAAAAACAGAGGGCCAGTTAACAAGCAATGGTCCGTGATGAGTGACTTCAAGGCTTAAATCAACTTCTTCAAGATGATTATCTTTGGCCACTTGAGCAAGAACGCGAAGAGTGTGACCTTGTAGAGCAGCGGAAGATAAAGAAAGTTGATGAGCTTTGCCCCCGTAGCTTTCATCATCACTCCATAAACCAGTTGAATGAACAAGGAGAGCTGGTTTTCCAGAAGCCGATGCATGTCGAGAGGCAATTAATCCAAAATCTAGTTTTAATTGATTAAAATGGTCAGAATCAACTAGTTCACTTTTTGAGGTGACAAGGATAACTTCAGGAAACTCAGAAGATCGATAAATTGGAAACTCATCAAAATAATCAGTTGTTTCTTCAAATGAATGTTTTTCAATTAAGCGTTTTTTAGCTGCTGAGCTGGCCAAATCTTTGATTGAAGTAAGTATTCCAATTTTCACAAATCAGTTTATTCCGGAGAGCTTTTTAAAGTTAGGTTCTATCTAAGTAATGAATACAATGTCTGGCTCAAAAATAAGTAAGAGTGCAATCGGAACAATCATTGCTACACATGACTCCCCATCCTCAAGATCATTTACTTTTATTGTGACTAAGGAAACCTTCGAAAAACAAATTCATCGAGGGTCATTTATTCAAGTTATCTCTGAAGAAACAACTGTTTTAGGAGTAATTGACGAAATACAAAAAACTAATCGTTACTTTGCTAGAGCAGAATCGGTTCGTGAGTTTGAACGTCAAGGAAGGTCTCTTACAGCAATCTTTCCAGCAGATAGATGGGAATTTTTAAGTGCTCAATGTCGATCACTAGGAGTAATAACAAATGCTGGGGTGCAAAGAGCTAATTTTCCTGTGTCACCAGGAGCAACGGTTTACCTTGCAGAGGAGGAACTATTGATTAAATTTTTAGGGCTGGATGTTACTGATGGAATACATTTAGGTGAAATTCCCGGTCATAAAATTCTTGGAAAATTTGGGCTTACTAAACTTATTCAAAAGCATGTAGCAATTCTTGCAATCTCAGGAGGAGGAAAATCCTATCTTACTTCAGTCTTGATTGAAGAGTTACTTACTCGAGAAAAAGATCAAGGACGACCAGCTGTTGTCCTCTTTGACACTCATGGAGAATTTAGGAACCTAGCAGAAGAAACTCCAGAAGGGTTAGATCTTTCCTCTCAGGTTCAAGCCATCCCATCTGCCCTTTTTCAAATAGCTACTCCTAAGCTTTCTGCTTTTCAAATAGCAGCATTTCAACCAGCCATGTCTCAAGTGCAAACAAGAGACCTTAACAAAGTTATCAACGCCATGTTTAGAAAATATGAAAAACCTTATACTATTGAAGATATTATTAAAGAGGTTGAGCTGGATGAAACAATCAACACAAGGACAAAGGATGCCCTTTCAGGGTGGCTTTACACTTTGGCTCAAACCCGGCTATTTTCGCATAATGAACATCCGGACCTTCAAAAAACTATTCAAGCAGGTAAATTACTAATAATTGATCTAAGTGAGCATACTAGTTTACGCTCTAAACAAATGATAGTAGCGTACACATTGAATCGTATTTTTGAAATGCGACGTAAAAACCTTATTCCACCCACCTCAATTTTAGTAGAAGAGGCTCATCAGTTTTGCCCAGACTCAGCTATGCATATGGCTATCTCCAGAAGCATAATCGAAACTATCGCTCGAGAAGGCAGGAAATTTTTTACTTCGTTAGTTCTAATCAGTCAAAGGCCAATTAACCTTTCAACTACTGCACTTTCCCAATGCAACACGCATATAATTTTGAGAATAGTTAACCCATATGACTTAGATTACATTGGTCGAAGCTCAGAAGGTATCACTCGAGAGCTTTTAAGTCAAGTTTCTACTCTAGGAGTAGGTGAAGCTCTTATTTCTGGAGCGGCTGTGAATATCCCTCTTTTTCTTAAAATTCGTCCTCGTAAAACTTTAGCTCACTCTAGTTCCATTAGTTTTACTGAAGCGTGCAAACGATATGACTAACTTCCTCATTTCTTTCAAACGCTTTATTGCAAGTTTCTTAATTTTTTGCGCCGATAACTAAGTATATCAATTATTTTGAATAGTATATATTATCTCAAATTAATTAATAATTGTTCTTTCAAATGTAGTATCTTTCTACCATTTTCTTTAATAATTCGTTAATTACTCATGTAATCTTAAATACTTGAAAATGAGTAAAGCTGTGGATTTATGAGTACTTTATTGATGAAGAGTTAGCAGTGGGATGTTGAATTAACAAAAAAACCATTCAACAATAAGCTTTTAAATAGATCAAAAGGAATCTTAATTAATAGCTGAAAGCTATAGGTTGAATCAAATGACAGAAGCAATCCCAACTACGACACTAAACCTCAAGAATGACGATGAACAGATAATCAGTGTATCAAAAGCCATTGCATCAAAAACAAGATGGAAAATACTTAAGATACTATTGGACAGAGAGCTAGACATATCAAGACTAGCAGAGGCTATGGAACAAACTGAAGCCAATGTTAGCGCACAAGTTAAACACTTGGAAAAAGCTAAGCTAGTTACCTGCCGATATGAGCCTGGGGAACATGGAGTTCGTAAAATCTGTCGTACAAACGTTGATAGGATAGAAATCCACTTAACAAAATAAATCAACAACTTGAATGACTTTCTCCACCTTTTTACCTTTTTTGATAAGAAATACTATAGAAGCATTACTTGAAAGATTCTTGAAAGATTCTAGAAAGAATCAAACCGAAAGGCTTTAGTTAAAGCTGCTAAAACTGTGAAGTGGTGAACAAGAATTAGTTTCTGGATTACGTTTATTGAAGCCTTTTTTTTCTCAGCACCAGCATTTTTAGCTAATGCTGCACCGGTATTCACTTCCGGAGGAGGACCAATTGATAGAGGAAAAAATTGGAGAGATGGAAGAAGGATTTTCGGGAAAGGAAAAACAGTAGGGGGATTTATTGGAGGAGTAGCAGCAGGAACGGTTTTAGGATTTGCAATGATCTTTTGGTTTGATAAACTAGAATTTTTACCAATTTACTATGGATTATTGATATCTATAGGAACACAGTTTGGAGATATGAGTGGATCATTTTTTAAGAGAAGGATCAATATTAAATCAGGAGGACCATTTCCAGTGGTTGACCAGATAGGATTCTTAGTCTTTGGATATTTCCTAGTATGGTTATCAGTACCTAACAATTTTCCATGGGAGTATGCAGCGATTATGTTGCCTTTTACTCTACTTGCACATTTGGTAAGTAATATATTCGCTTATAAAATGGGCTGGAAAAGAGTTTGGTGGTAAACCAAACTAGAAGAAGTCATTTATTTTAGTTTGAGAAAGGTTATACTTCTCTTGGAGGGAGGTAAAAGTTTTCCAGCTTCTACGAACAAAATGGGGAATTGATTTTTTCTCAGAAAAGAGCATTTCAAGAAAAGAGCGAGTTTTGGGGTCACTAGGATAACCCGAACCAATCACAGAACCATAATCTAGCTCTAATTGAGACATATATCTATCTCTAGTTACTTTTGCAATAATGGAAGCAGCACTTACTACAGGATAAGACTCATCGGCTTTATGTTCACAGATAAAGGAAAGGTGAGGAAGCTGTGTTGAAAACCAAGAAGCTAAAC
>DAOWED010000174.1 GCA_030638685.1 Candidatus Heimdallarchaeota archaeon
AGATGCACAATTAATCACTCTTGCCTCTGATACTAGTCATCATAATTTGATTTTTAGCCAGCTCATAGAAATTCATACGGAGCTTACGTTTGATCTTTTTGATGACTCGTACTATGACTCGTTATTAGATAACAGATGGGCGAAAAACAACTTACATTATGATATAATAAAGGCCACACTTACGAAGATCCATTTGGAAGAAAAGATTGCATCTTTACTTAGGCAGATAAATTCTCTCCAGAAGTAGTACTTCTTTTGTTATTTGTCACTTGTCTCAAGTAAAATTTAACCCATTTTGTAGCAAATCTAGTCCTCCCTTTTTGTATTTTCTTTCCAATTCCTCTAGTTCTTCTACTATTCCTTCTTAACCAAATTTGAAACAATACCAATTTTATGTCTAATGGATGCTTATCTTTCTGAAAAAAATCAAATTGTCTTGGATTTACTTAAAGAAAAATAGACCGCCAGAAAAAATAGTATAATGAGAAATAAGACTGAATCAAGAGAAAAGGAAAAAAATAGTTGCTTAGTTGGTATTAATTCTGTTAAAAAAATGGTGGGGCTACGGGGTTAATCGATATATATATATATCTATATATATTTTCGATCCCCGGGCAAACAGGTTTCTGAAAGACTGAACTCATGATTATATCTTTTATGAGCCCGTCACTCTACCGACTGAGTTATAGCCCCGAGCTTTTTTCCTTTTCTTTTGGCTCATTTTTTTATTTTTATCCTTTTCTCTTAAATTTTCTTATCTCTTCATTTTCTCAACTTTCTTTTTCTCTTTTCTCTACTTATCTGATTCTTAACTGAAACACTTAAAATAAACCACATTGTTCATTCATTGGATACTATTTTCTATGAGTTTAGTATCTCCTAAATTAGGTGTATTTTATGTCTGATCCCTCTCCAGAAGCTATCCCTGATAATTCTGCTCTGAAACGACTGCGTAAAAAAATGACTATTGAAGTATTATTTATGTGGATTCTTCGTCTTCTTTCCGAGGGCGATAAATATGCTTACGAACTTCGCGAAGAAGTTGGTAAACGTTTTAATTTTTCTCCAGCCACTGTAACCTCTTACGCTGTCTTATACAAAATGGCTCGTGAAGGTTTGGTTGTTGCGATTGACCGCTCTTCTCTGTTTCCCAATAGGAAGTATTACTCAATAACACCTCTTGGTCAACAAACCCTTGCTTCTTCTAAAAAAGTCATAGATCATTATCGTTCGCTTCTAGAACTTGATTCTTCTCCATCAGAGAGCTAATTCTTTCCAGCAGTTTATTTTTTAGTTTTTTCTTATTTTTTAATAGTAAACTTCATTTTTCGATGTAAACATTTCACAAGACTAAAAAAAGATTTTTTGCTATTATTATTAATGAGTGAAGAAAATATTCAAAATCAGCCCTATGTTGACCTATTGTATCATGAGTATGACAATATTGACAAGCGTTGTCGAATAGTTGGTCATATAGCTGAGTTATCTACCTCCAGTATGACACTTTCAGTGGTTACAGGCAATGAACTTGAAATTTTCTTTCCATCTGGTTTTTCAGAAAAAGAAATCCCCCCAGCTGGTTCCTTGGTGAGAGTGTTTATTGATCCAATAAAAGATGAAAGAAGTATCACTAAACTTGTTGCTCGTTTTGTGCAGATTCTTGAAGAAACAGATCTTCACACATACTATCGTGTGGTAAACCTAGAATCTCATATGCGTTAGTTAATCCTAAGGAGGTTGTTTCATGGTTGAAGAGAAAAAAATGTATGATGCTTTGCTTAACCTTTGGAAGCATGAAGTTGCAAATGAGGCTTTTGAGGAGTTAGATTCAAGTTTTTGGGCTAGAGTTAGAGACTTTCTTTCACACATAGAAAGCATGAGCTCTTCCTCAAATGATGAACTCATGAAAGATTTGTACTTTGAAAGGTTAAACAGAGTTCGTTTTATGATTAATGATGTTGTACGAATAAGAATCGATAAAATTCTTTATGCTGCAAAAACGGTCGAATCAGTTCCCCTTGGTTTATCTGTGGAAGAGCAAGATCTATTTGAGGTCACTAAACAATCAATTGACCTTCATAAACGAAGTATTTACAGTGTTAATACTACTTCTACATCTAGTAGCCCTTTTTCTGACAAAAAATTGTGTATAAGAATATTAGATCCAGAACCAGAACAAATGATAGGAAGCGATTTACAGGCCTACGGTCCCTTCGAGAAAGAAGATATTGCGTTTCTTCCATCAGAAAACGCTAAGCTTTTGATACGTTTAGGCAAGGCTGAAGAAATCAAGGTTAATATTGGAACTAGTTAATTCTTAATTATATATCAAGCACGATTGCTTAATTTTTCTAAAAAACGATTACCTGTGTAACGTGTTTGATTATAATAAATTAAAAAAATCACTTAGAAGTGTATTATTACTAATTCAATAATAGATTATTTCGTTACTCAATAACTTCTATTATTTCTGCTGTTATATTAGCTAACCCACCAGTAGTTGTTGCGATAACTTCATCACAATGCTTACATTTTACTTCACTTTTTGCAGCATTGAAGATAATACTTTCTTGAGAACATTCAGGACAACGTACTCTTACAAACTTTGTTTTTGGGGTTGGGATTATTTCTTTCCTTCTCATTCTCTAATCTCCATTCTCTTAATTTGCTGAATGATTGTCTCTATTAAAAATCATCGTTTGACAACAAATATCACATCTTTTTTAACTTGCGAAAGATTTGATTGATTTGAAACATATGTCTGGTGCTTTACACGGAATTAAAAACGCTTCTAGTATATTTGGACATTCAAATGACTTTGACACTATTATCTGGAAGGATGCAGTTATTCAAGAAGTGAACTCTTTTGCTAACATTTCAGCTAAATATTCAATTAAAGATATAGAATGGATTAATGCTAATAAAAGCATAATATTACCCGGTTATGTTGACTCTCATACTCACCTTGCTTTTGGTGGATCAAGAGAGCATGAAGTAGAGTGGAAACTTCAAGGAATGTCTTACTCTGAAATTCTTTCATCAGGTGGAGGAATTCACTCAACCGTTAAAAGTACTCGAGACGCCTCTCTGGAACATCTCACCGAGATTACTCTTTCTTTCTTAAATACAATGCTTTCAACTGGCACTACTACCGTTGAAGCAAAAAGTGGTTATGGTTTAACCGTTGAAGACGAAATAAAACAGTTAAAAGCTATC
Organism: Candidatus Heimdallarchaeota archaeon; assembly: GCA_030638685.1. Classification (GTDB taxonomy): domain Archaea; phylum Asgardarchaeota; class Heimdallarchaeia; order Heimdallarchaeales; family DAOWED01; genus DAOWED01. The sequence goes on from DAOWED010000174.1 coordinate 3,217, forward strand.
AAACAAGCTAACGAAAGGCATTCAACTACCGTTATTCCTACTTTCTTAGGAGCCCACCTAGTTCCGTCAGAGTATAAAGACGAGGAATCAGCTTATGTTGAATTAGTGATTGAAGAAATGCTTCCACTAGTCGCAAAGAAAAAGTTAGCAACATACTGTGATGTTTTTTGTGATGAAGGAGCTTTCACTGTTGATCAAACATTGAGTATACTTACTAGAGCAAAAGAACTCGGATTAGGGATAAGAGTGCATATTGATGAACTCGCCCATTTAGGCTTGGCTCCTCATGCAACTGCTTTAGGTGCAGTAAGTTTAGACCATCTTCTCGTTACTCCAGAAAATGAATTCGAATACTTCAAAACACACGACACCGTAGCCAATCTTCTGCCGGGCACTCCTTTTGTTCTTGGACTTGAAGATTATGCTCCAGGAAAACTAATGCATAATCAAGGTCTTACCATTGCTCTTTCTTCAGATTTTAATCCTAACTGCTGGATCACTTCTATGGATATTGTTATCGGATTAGCTTGTTATAACATGAAACTTCCTCCCTCAGTAGCTATTCAAGCAAGTACAGCTGGAGGCGCCGAGGGACTTGAATTGGAAAAAGAAGTAGGAAGACTGGAGAAAGGAATGAAGGCAGATTTACAGATAATCAATCTTCCAAATATAGAATCAATACCCTATCGATTGGGTTCACAAATAAAAAGAGCAGTTGTAAAAAATGGTGAACTGGTCCATAACACCTTAAGCTAGCACGCTATCCTGATAATTCAATTCCAAAAAAGCACCTAGGTTATATTGTAACCATTTCAAGAGATTTAGAAGCAATATCAACAAAAGATCCACTCTTGATTATTGACTTTATGGCTTGAATATCAATATGAGGGGGTCTATCCTTTGTTAAAGGAGGAACCTTTTCACGAATAACTCCCACAACTTGGTTTAAGATAGGGCTTGTAGAGAGAGGGAGATGAAATTCTAGTCCTTGGGCAGCACAGAGTAATTCTATTGCAAGGATGCTTTCAAGATTTTCTATTAATTCGCGAGCTTTCAAAGCGGAATTCATACCCATGGAGACATGATCTTCCTTATTGGCTGAAACAGGAATACTATCGGTGCAACAAGGATTAGCAATGTGTTTGTTCTTAGAAACTAAAGCAGCAGCTGTATATTGAGCAATCATTAAACCTGAGTTTTTACCGGCCTCAGTAATTAGAAAAGCAGGTAAACCACTTAACGATGGGTTAAGCAATCGATCAATTCTCCTCTCAGCAATATTACCAATTTCAGCAAGAGCAATGCTTAGAAAATCGAGAGAAAGAGCAAGAGGTTGTCCATGGAAATGACCGGCAGAGCGAATTGTCCCATCACTTAAAACTAATGGATTATCAGTGACAGAGTTCATTTCCACCTTTAAGACTCCTTTAATATGATTAAGGGCATCTAAAGTGGCTCCAAGAACTTGTGGTGCGCAACGTATAGAGTAAGCATCTTGAACTTTTCTATCAACTGTTTTGTGAGAGTTAAGGATTTCACTTTGTTGAAGCAAATTGTAAAGAATCATGGCAGCTTGTTGTTGACCGGCATGAGGACGTAGCTTATGAACTCTTTCTTCGAAAGCAGTGTCTGTTCCATGAAGAGCATCAGTACTTAGACTTGTAGCGATAAGAGCAGTATTAAAGAGGTTAAAACTGTCAACAATAGCAAGAATACCTGTAGAAAGCATTACGTGTGTTCCATTGATTAAACCGAGACCCTCTTTGGCTGAAAGAGTAATGGGTTTGAGATCTACTTGCGACAAAACTTCACTACCATCAAGAGTTAACCCTCTAAAATCAGCTTTTCCTTCCCCTAATAGAACTAAGACAATATGAGCAAGAGGAGCTAAATCACCAGAAGCACCCAATGAACCAATAGATGGAACAACAGGCGTAATATTAGCGTTTATAAGACTTACAATCTGGTCAACAACTAATTTTCTAACTCCGGAGTTACCTTTTGATAAAGAATTTACGAGAAGAAGCATTGCCCCTCTAACTACTTCTATGGGAAGATTTTCACCTACACCGGAAGCATGAGAGCGAATGATATTAGTTTGAAGCTCTTCAAGGTCATCTGAACTGATTCGAACGTTGCTTAACTCCCCAAAACCTGTATTAACGCCATAAATCGTTTGACCTGAAGAAATTGCTTCTTCAACGCGTTTTCTCCCTTGAATGATTAAATCTTCTGCATTTGTAGAAAGTCGAACATTAGCGTGATCTCGAGCTACTGCAATAAATTCAGAAAAGGTCAAATGCTTTTCAATAATTACCTCTTGAGCCATTATTTATTGGAACACTTGTGATTATTTAAATGAAATGAAGATTCCAAATACTAATTGACTTA
>DAOWED010000201.1 GCA_030638685.1 Candidatus Heimdallarchaeota archaeon
GAAATTTATTCAAGAGATTTGATTAAATTGTTCAAGGAGCATCATAAAATAGTTTGGGGAATTAGAGACGAAGAGAAACTCAAATTCATGACAGTAAAGGAAATACATGAATTGTTTAAAGATGAAGAGGGAAAATATTCGAAATCACTCAAAACAGTCTACAGATATGTAGAAAAACTAAAAGAAGCAGGAATAATAGTCGAAGCCGGACGGAGAGTTACAAAAGATAGTAGATTCACTGAATTCCTCTATAGTTTAAAAGCTGAGCTGATTTTTTTTGAAGACCCACCAGAGGAAGAACGATGGTGGAATAAGGAAGAAACTCTTAAAGATTACATAGATAAATTATTTCCATTAATTCAAAGCCAGGTTGAAGAAGAAAAACTGGATGAAGAAGTTTTCAAGAAGTTTCTAACACAGTTTAATTCGCTTAAAGCAACCATTATTGATGAGATTGTTTTGCAAGCTGAACATAACAAAACGATAGCCGATGTCTATCGAAAAACACATGTAGGGAAAATTAATACTCTCAACGATGTGGCAGCTCTTATGGTTATATTGATGAACCATTCAGAAATCTTTGACCCGATCAGAAAGTGCTGATCAGCAGTTTTTTGATAAATAGTTCTTTTCCCAGAATATTTTATTTTATTCGTTTGTAGATATTTCTTCTATGTCCAGCTGCTACTACGAGAATAATTAATTCTTTATCCCTAATATCAAGAATTAGTCTATATTCACCAACTCGAAACTTGAAATAAGGGAGGTTAGTCATTTTTTCTACAAAATCAAAAGGTCGGGTTTGAATTCGCAATAAAGCAGTTTCTATCCGTGATTTAATTTCATCAGGTAGTTTTTGTATAGTTTTTTTGGCATGAGGTGTAAATAATATCTTATAAGGCAAAATTATTCACTTTTTCCAAATACTTCATCCATTGTAAAATGGATTCCTTTTTCAAAATCCTCTATACCTTCAGAAATTTCCTTCAGAATACTGTTTTTAAGGGTTAATTGATCCTCCAATAAATCCCAAATAATATCCTCATAGGTTTCTTTTGCATGTAACTTGCGTCTTTTTAGAGCCTTTAGTAATTCTTCACTTATCTGTATTGTAGTGGGCATACTATAGTACGTTATATATTTACTATAATATAAGGATTTCCAATTATATGTGTTTATAGTTATTTAAATGAATTCTCTAAAATTATAAAGGTTTCATGCTTGAAACTTCTCCCATTCGCATCCAAATATCATTCTCTCGTTCATATAAAGTGATCCATGTCCATATGTTTTCAAATTTGTGCTTCTCCCCGTCAATTTCCCTAACGCCAACTATCTTTACTCTAACAATAGACCATCCAAGAGAGCCATCATCTGAAACTTTGATAATTGGATCATTTAGATCTCTGTACTCTGAAAATTCAGTATTCCCTAAATAGTCAGTAAACATTGTTGTTATTTCTTCTTTTGTTGGACGTCTAAGTTCACCTCTTGAAACTGAGAAGTAATCTTTGGCTATATTTTTCACAAAAAAATCAACATCTTTCTTGAGATGGGCATCAATAGTTTCTTTGTGCAGATCCAGAATTTCTTGTTCCAAATTATTTCTACTCATGTGAATTAAAATAGCTCAAACAGATATAAACTTAATCTAAGAATTCAAACGTACGATTCTCTGGCGTTATCTCAAGTATATCTTAATTACATATGAACACGTGATCTATACATGAACTCACTAGTGCTGAAATTTGGGATAATGTTAAATGCTTGAATAAATTTAATAGAATACTTTTTCTTTTCAGTAAATATCTTTAAATTGCATATATATACATTTGATATTCTTAAAGCATTGCTGTTTATCCAGTAATAACAACTCAAGGAATGATCTTCTTTAAATTTTCACCCCTTGGGTTGTGATTTTAAGTGTTCAATACCTCATACGTTATTCCAGTAAGCTCTTCTGAAATGTCCCATAACCTTTGTGCATCCTCTTCATTATGAGACAGATCATTTGATACTGCTCTTTCAGGGTGTCCTCTCATGCCACCTAACCCTCTAGGACCATAATATGCCCCTCCTTCTGCTTCAGGAGAAGTTACACCATAAAGCATGGGTAAAGCTCCCATTGCTGCACTTTGGGCAAAAATGAAATTAACGAAGCGGAAAGACCAACTTATCAATCGTACCCATCCTTGTCCAAGACCTGCTGTTTGAAGGTTTGTAGAAGCCCAACCTGGGTGAGAAGCATTGCTTATTACCTTAATTCCTGCAGAGTCCAATTTTCTTTGGAGTTCATAAGCAAAAAGAAGGTTGGCCAGTTTGCTTCGTCCATAAGCTGAAGCTCGACCATAGGAGTTCTCAAGAGACATATCGTCAAAATCAAATTTACCTCCTGTATGACCGACGCTACTCATGGTTACAATCCTTGAACCCTCAGTTGCGATTAGAAGATCAAGAAGTAGGCCGGTTAACGCAAAATGACCCATGTGGTTTGTTCCTAGTTGCAGTTCAAAGCCATCCACTGTCTTGGTATAAGGAGGCATCATGATCCCTGCATTATTAAGCAACATATCCAATTTTTCATGTTTTTCAGTAAAAACTTCAGCAAATTTTCTGACAGATGACAAATCAGAAAGGTCAAGTTGAATAAATTCAAGTTTTGCCTCTGGCACTTTGGCTCTGATTTTTTCTGCAGCTTTTTCTGCTTTTTCAAGGTTTCGACAACCCATTATTACGCTAGCTCCTTTTGAAGCCATAGCTCGTGTTGCTTCATAACCGGTACCGCTATTTGCTCCTGTTACAATTGCTATTTTCCCTGTTAAATCGGGTATATTTTCTTCAGTCCATCTATTTTTTCGATTAAACATTTTATTCACTCGTTTTTTGTTATTTACTTGAATTCTTACTCGATAATCGAATAAGTTACTAAGTTACCGAATGAATATTCATTCAATTAGTTAATAAGTATAGCTAAAGGAAAGACAAAAAAAGCTAAAAACGGTTGTCAACTAGGTAACCTTATACAAGGAATAGTTTCCTTAAGTCAATTTTTCTGGAATAAAAAATGGGGGAGAAAAAAAGGAAAATTTGGAGAGATTCTCTCAAGAAAATATCCCAAAATTTCTTCTTTGTTAGTTAAAACGGTAGATGTCACTAATTCTATGTTTTATAAGTCAAATTAGTTTTCCAAAGTTTACACATTATGACCAAATTTCTTTATTATCTTGTATAAATTGATCAAAAAGAATGGGTTTTTTCCCGGTAACTTCTTCTACAACATTTGTCGTTTCTTCAGCAATTCCTTGAACTAAGCACTGGTTCAGACTAATCATTAGCTCAATTATGAAATCAGGGAACTGCAGTCCTTTCATTGCGTCCGTTGCTGCTTCATCACTGATAGCGATATATTTACTCTCTTTGCCAAGAATATTATTCATTTTCAGGACAGCTTCAGAGTAATCAAAACTTTCACTTCCAGTAATGGTAAGATTCTGACCCTTATACTTCTCAGGATTTAAAAGAATTTCAACATTTACAGCCGCAATATCTCTCACATCAGTCCAGCTCGTCTTTCCAGCTCCAGCAGACTGATAGATTGCACCATTTTTATAATCGTCAGTAAAATAATTAATAAAATTCTGCATAAAAAAGGAAGGACTTGTAATTGTGTAATCAATTCCGCTATCCATTACAACCTGATCAGTTTCTCCAAGAAGTTTTCTGATTAGTAAAGGTGAGTTTTTATCAGCTAATGAACCACTTGAACGAACAATATGCTTTATTCCAGCTTTCTTTGCTGCTTCAATGATGTTTTGTCCCCACTTCTCCATTTCAGGATGGTTTTGTAACACCATAAAAAGAGTTGATACTCCTTCCATTGCCTTTTCCATAGAGGCTAAATCTCCATAGTTAGCGGATACTGTTTCAACACCTTCTATTTCGCGGGTGTTTACGAGAGCTTTAAAGTTTGCACCTTTTTCACTTAATAGTTTTACAACTTCTTTTCCTATATTTCCGGATCCTCCGGTTACTAATATTTTATTTTCCATAGTTTTTACCTCATTTTTTTCAAAATGTATAAGCCAGTAACTTTTTATTACTTTATAGCTTATTAATACTTGATAAGGTTAAGTAATTTAATAAGTCTCCGTAACTGCGAGAATACGAGGTAACTCAATGGTAACTAAAAATATTCAATTCGATGAAGAAAACATTTGTTTTAATACAAAATATGCTGAATTATCCAAGAAATGGTCCTTAATTATTATTAAGGATCTCTTCTTAGGGTGTAAACACTTTAACGATTTTTTAAAGGCGAATCCTCTTTTAAGCAATAAAGTGTTATCTGATCAACTAAAAAGATTAGAACTATTTGGTTATATAACTAAAAAAATTGTCAGTATAACGCCTATCAAAGCGGAATACGCCTTAACTGAAATGGGACGGGATGTAAATAAGATAGCTTATGAAAAATTAGTATTTGGGTTAAAATACGGGTTCATAGATAAGAAAGTTCTTGATTTGAAGGGTAAGTCGCTTGAAGAGATTTTTAGCATAAAAAAATAATACACAAAAAATAATTTACATTAGAAAAAAAAGATGGACAGAAAGTCCATCAAGAAAAAGTAGATGACTTGATAGCAATTATTACTACTTTTTCTTCTTAAGGTAGTAATAGACTGCGGCTCCTATGCCTCCTAAAATTACAACACTCAAGCCAATAATTCCTATTATTTTCAAGGCATTGCTTACGCCAGAATCTTCAGAATCTCCAGTATCAACTTTTCCATTGAAGAAATCAATTGTTTGTATCTCAGTTTCTGAAGAATGCCCTGCTAGATCAAAAGCTCTGACATAGTAAACAATCTTTCCTGAAGTGTTTAGGATTGGAGCATCATAGTAAAAGATATCTTCTACTTCGTCATAGATCATGCTTACTACTTTCCAATCAGTAACATTGTCAAAGTAATAATATAGATCAACCCAATAAACACCTGTTAAATCAGTTACCTCCGCTGAAATATGAACGAAATGTGACTTTTCCAAGTCTAATGTTGATACGTCTTCCAATTCAATCTCTGGTGCAAGACCGTCTGAATAATAATCAAAAGTTGTAGTATTTGCACTATTCAGTAGTTTATCAGTCAAAGTAATATAAAACATCACATCAGTATCATTTCCTGTCTTTGGAATATTTGCCTTAAATTGATAACCAAAGGGTATTTCATAATGTTCTAAAGTAATCTCATACTTAGTTATACTTCCAGAATAAAGTTCAGCATAATCTTGTATCTTTAAAGTAAAGTTTGCTGAATCAAAATCTTCTTGAGTCAGACCAAATGTCATGAGGTCTACATTAATTTCTACATTATCAGATTCTGATAATCTATCAAAAATCAACAGTTCTTGCCCATCATCTAGCAGTAGCCAAATTCTTAAATCAGTAGACTGCTCATGAGAGAAAACAATAGTTAAAATCGCCCTATCTACTCCACCACCTCTTTCTACTTCAAGAGGAAGATAAGAGATGTCATTATCTGATATTAAAAAGGGATGATCTTTTAATTCTTCTGCAACAAAAGTTTCCTCATGGTCAATCTCATCAGAATAATCAATGGCTGTAGCTAGAGTGTTTACCCAAGTAATTCCTCCATCAAAACTATACCAAAGAAGTGTTTGCATCAAACCGGAGAAATCACTTGCGTTGAATAGTACGCTTGTATTTGTTAAACTTGAGGTAACTTCCGGATAGATCAAAATATCATCTAAATCGGGGCTTAATCCATCTGAATAGTAACTGTTCAGAGAAGTGTTCCCTGCATTTCCTAGAAAATCAGTTGTTTCAAAGAAATAATCTACAAAACCGGAAGCATTAGCTGCCGGTAAAATTACTGTGAAATTGGAAGGTGTCTCCTCAAATCTTATCTCTGTTTGATTTATCATCGATAATACATCATAATTTTCATCAATCCCATAAAAAATTCTGACAGAACTGATTCCTGCAGGATCCTCAACCACTGCTGTAATATTTACTTCAGCTGTAGACAAGGTGATGTTTGTATCTTGAATACTTCCATCGAGCGATATTTCAGTCACTCTCGGAGCAAGACCATCCAAAATAAGTATTTCCAAGGCAGTAGAACCGGTTAAACCTATTTCTCCACCAATTACATCACTCACATTTGCAATAATTAAAAGGTTTTCTTCGATACCTAAGCTCGCTCCAAGGCTGATAGTTGCCGTATAGTAATCATGTGTTGCATTAATGTTTAGGTCATGAGTTAATTGAGAAGTGGACCATATCTCTTCCCCTTCAATTTTATAGTAAACATTAACATCAGTACTGTCAATTGTACTTACTCCATCAAGATCAGAAACTGTAACATTAACCAAATAATCTTGTCCACCGGTAATTGCCACTGGAAGGTTGTTAAAAGTAATTGTTGGTCGCCAATCCATAAGTAACTCATAGGTTTGGGAAGTTGCTGAAAAATTGAGCATGTCAAAAGCTGTTACATAATAAGAAACAAAAGTAGGTTCATCTATAGCTGGAATTTCTGCATCGTAAGAAACTTGATCTAGATATAATCGTGTCAAAGAAGGTGGACCAACATTACCATTTGCTTTGTCTCCAAAGTGTGTAATTGCATAAATACGGTACCCCATTACAAGTTCATCTTTAGTATAAGAATACATAGCTAAATCTACGGTGTCGCCTCCAATAGAGCCTACTTCGTCTTTTGTTTCCCAAAGACCTGTTGAAGAGTTTTTAGCTTCAATCAAAACATAAACTAGAAAGTTATCCACTCGAGAAATATCGATAATAGTATCAATACTTGAAATAAGTTCAGTAGTGCTCTCATAAATATATTCACCAAATTGCCAGCCAGTATAATCGTTTGTTTCAACTCCCAAATCAGTTACTTTACCCGTTCTATCCCATACTATAGTATTTACTACTCTTGTTGATGTTTCACTCATAGTAGAGTTATATAGGGTATCATTAACATGATACTGCCAGTAAAGGGTGGCGTTTCTTATCCCCTCCGGATCCTCAATCGGGAAAGTAACAATAACACTTTCATTACTTACCGGATTTTCACTATCAAGAAAGGGATCTCCAATAACAGGTTCATCTTCAGGTAAAAAAGCCACAGCAGAGGGAGTATCTTCTTTTAAATTAGAAGAATCAGCCACAACTGCACTATTATAAAAACCATTGATAGTAATAATTAATATACCCAACAGAACTGTTTTAGATATTTTTTTAGAATTTTTGAGATCCATGTTAAGCTTATAGGTTGATATCTTTATAACTTTGACTTATAATTATGAGATTTCTGATAACTTAGAATAAAAATATTAACAGATTGAAAAGAAGACTATTTATATAATTTCAAGGAAAAAATGTTAAGGCTGAGTAAATGGTGAACAGAATCTTAGATAAACTTCGCACACTTCTCAAAAAAGAAGAGTCAATTGCAGAATTGACTGAAATTGATGAGATTCTTGAAAAAATTGATCATAAACTTGTTATAGGAAAATATGAACAAGCTCTAACCGAACTGTCAGATATCAATAAAGAAAAGATGACAAAACAACAGCTATTAACGTGTGATGTTCTAAAAGGACAGTGCTTGATTAAAGTAGGGGACTTAAAACAGGCTTTAATTACAACTGAGAGTGTTCTTAATGATTCTAAAAAGAAAAAATATCAAGTGATAGCACTTGATGCAATGCTAACAAAATCAGAAGCATTATGGCGTTTGGGTCAGCTAGATGAAAGCTTTGACATTTTGCAAATAGTTAACCAAAAGATTCAAAAAAATAAAGACCAAGATGAAGTAAAATCGCAGAAATCAAGCATGTTATATCATTTAGGGGTCATCTACTACTTCAAAGGTAAATTCGATCAAGCCCTAGAAAGTTACTTATCAAGCTTATCACTCGCAGAAGAATTGGCACTTGATCAAGATGTAGGCCAGATTTTAAACAATATTGGAGCAATTTATCATCTTCAAGGGGATCTTGGGAAAGCATTAGATTACTATCAACAAAGCCTTTCTATCAAAGAAAAATTTGGTAATAAACAAGAGCTGGCTAAATCAGTAAACAATGTTGGAGTTATTTACTACCTAAAAGGAGAATTGGATCTTGCTTTAGAAAATTATCAAAAAAGCCTTTCCTTAAAAGAAGAATTAGGTCAGAAACAATCCATAGCATTGACTCTTAATAATATTGGTACAGTTTATCAATTTACTGAGAAGCTAGAACTAGCATTAGAACAGTATCAAGAATGTCTAGCATTATTTGAAGAGATTGGCAACAAAATGCTAATGGCAGAACCTACTTTTAACTTACTCACAGTCTATATTGATTTGAAGGATATTACAAAGGCTCGAGAAACCTATGCTAGTCTGAAAGAAATTAACGAATATGAAGAAAATAAGCGAATTAACCTTCAATTACGTATTGCTGAAGCTTTTATCCTGAAGAGTAGCACTCGTTCAAAAAATAGAGTAAAAGCAGAAGAAATCCTTGAAGAAATAATTAATGAGCCAGTTTTCGATAATGAATTAACTGTTATGGCCATGATAAGTTTATCGGAATTGTTACTATATGAGTTGAAAACATCTTCTTCTGAAGAAGAGTTGCTAAACGAGCTTAAGGAGCTAACTCAAAAACTGCTTGAAATGGGAAGAAAGCAACATTCTTACACACTTATTGCAGAAACATATTGGGTACAAGCGCAACTAGCCATAGTAGAACTTGATATAAAGAAGGCCAAAGCTTTGCTTAGCCAAGCACAAGTTATTGCAGAAGAAAGAGGTTTGGAAAAACTAGCTAGACAAGTATCAAATGAACATGACGGATTACTTGATCAAATTGATAACTTGGAGAGTTTAAGCAAAAGAAATGCATCAATTAATGAAAGACTTGAAGCTGCAGATCTGGATAAAATTGTTTCAAAGATGAGTAAGAAAAAAGATGTCAAACTTCCAGAACAATCAGAAGAGGAACCAGTCTTACTATTATTAACCTCAACTTCTGGTATACCAGCCTTTTCTAAGCAGTTTTTACCAGAAAGCGAATTGGATGATATTCTAATCTCAGGTTTTATTTCAGCAATCAATACAGCATTAACGAGTTTTATGATGGAAGCGTTTGATAATGAAGTAACTGATATAAAGGAAAAACATTTACCTGTTGAAAGAATAAAGTACAAGGATTACACCCTTGTCATGGAGTTTAATGATCCACTACTATTTTGCTATGTTTTCAAAGGAGAATCATACTCAGCAATGCAAAAACTTGACAAATTCATTACCAATGCACTTGAATCATCATTAATCTGGGAAAGTCTTCAAAAAGCAAGCACAACTGGGGATACTAGTTTTGTTAAAGGAAATGAATCAATAGAAGAATGGATCAAAGAGATTTTCTGAGCAAGTTAGACTAGTAATTACTGCATAATAAAAGTAAAAAGTGGAAGATTAGTTTTTGGTAAAGGAAGTAGTCAATCAAGCTCATAGGTGCCATCATTTAGTGACAAAGTGTAAAACTTTATCACAATTTGGGCAGAGAATAGCTGCTGTTCGGGAGATAGCATCTCTAAGGAAAGGTTCCATTATTTTTTCACTAGCTCCGGGCCCAACTATGACGTAATCGTCATAGATTTGTTGAACATCGAATCGAATTATTTCAGTATTACAGTGTGGACATTTCAATTGCTTCAACCTCAAGTTTGCAAATTAATTATAATACTATTTTACTTAAAGTTTGTTCAAAGTTTGTTCATAGATTATTCATGAATACTGAATTTTGTTATAAGCCATTGTATGAAGTTGCAGCTATTGATGAGCCTATTGCGTCTACTACACTTGATCCAAATCTGTTATTTACTTCACTGAAAAGTTGAGATATTAAAATTGTAGTATAAACATTTCCCAGCTCCTTCTCTACATCATCAAAAATTAATGAAAGAGGTATTATTAATACTTCAAAAATCTCATTAGATTCTAATGAACATTCATCACTGTTCAGAAAGGCTATTAGAAGGTCGAATGAAATTTTTTCTTTTTTGATAATAATCAAATTTGTTAATATATTATCATCAACTTTTTGTATAGAATTATTAAAGATTGAATAGGCTTTTTCATCCATTTCGCTTCGTAATGAGCTTAATAAGAGGTTAAACAAGTATTCCATAGATAAACAAGTCTTCGTTTTTTCAGAGATTTTATTGACATAACCTTTCATTATCAATAAACTCAGCAATTCTTGTGCTTCAATTACGTTCATTTTTGTTTCTTGAGCACACTGCAAAACAGATTTTTTGCTGTTGAACTCTTTTAGAAGATCAATACTTTCCTCTCCAAACATTAAAACTAATCCTTGTCTTTCTTCAATTGAACCAAAAATCCTTCTCATACCTTGCTCAGTCACATACAATATATCATAGACATTTACTATTATCTTAAAATCAAGAATTTGTTGCGTCCTTAAAACAGCAAAGGTGTCAATAATCAAGTCCATTTTTGTTTCTGTAAGTTCAGCTATTTGAGAAACAGTTTTTATGCCGTCAATAGCCGAGATAATGTCCCAAGTCTTTGGGAAATTTAAAGGATCATTGATTATCTCATTGTCAATTATTATGGGTATATAATAACTCTTAACTGACTCTTTAGAAAAAATCTGAAGAGCATATTCTCTAAAAGTTTTGAAGACAGATGTGTCGATAATATCTTCTTTTTGGAGTTCTAAGGCGTATTCCAATTCAAAATTCATTAAAACAAGCCTGATCTTTGACTGTAATTCAGAAGTAATTTCTTTTGCAATATAGAAAATATCAACTTCGCTACCTTCTTCGATCCCAATTTTGATAGCTCCTTGATCAATTATTTTAAGATCTGAATCAGAAAAATCTTTAGCAAAGTGGGAAAAGGCCGATACGAAACCAGCAAAAAGTGTAGAATCATGCCTATCTTTCTGAAAGTTCAGCTCAAAAATCGGCATACTATTTTTTATGATTGAAAAATAAAGTAAATCAGCTCCAATAATTTTAGGGGTACTCATTTCCAACACTTACTTTTCTTTCTTTTCAAGCATTCAATGCTTTGGCTTGCCTTTTCTTATTATTTAAAAATTCCCTTTCTTTTATTTTCAAATAAAGCACATATAGTATAAATATTAAGTTTTTAAAAATATGCATTAGATTTTGGAAAAACTCTCAAAGAGTAAATTAGCTGAAAAAACGATATTTCAATAAATTAATAACTGTTAACTGAAACTATTAAGTGTGAAGGAAAATTCTAGCGACAAAACAAATTTACCACCTAATTTAGAAATTACAATACTAGATTCCCTTCCATTCGGTATCAGTGTACAAGCACTTGACCTTACACTTA
>DAOWED010000202.1 GCA_030638685.1 Candidatus Heimdallarchaeota archaeon
ATTAATTAACTAAACCCAATATTAAAATGATAAAAAGAAAGGAAAGCACCTGAAATGTTGATAAAATGCAATTAGTTAAAAAAGTTAAGCCTTAAATAGGTAAGAATGACATGATACAATTGGAGATGAAAAATTGAGTGACCCGACTTGTTATTATCATCCTGAAAGAACAGCTGTTGAAAAATGCGAGAAATGTGGAAAATTGATCTGTTTGGAGTGTAAGATGGTTTTCCATGCAACTAGATCCCGAAGTTCTGGGCTTCGAAGTGGTCATGGTTCAAGTTCTACCCGTAGAAGTTATTATGATGTTCGACATGAAGTATGCCCCGTTTGTTATTTTGATTTACAGGAAGAAACCGTGGCTAAGTCAAAAATTGGACTGTTTGTAGCAATGGGCTTTATTGGTTTTTTCATGATCACTTTCATAATGGTTTTTTTGCCAATATTTACCTTTGTTGATGATGTTCCCTCGGGTGGTTCGTTTATCAGCCTGTTTATTATTGTACCAATAATGATGCTTCTTATTCCAGGAGTAATGTTTTTCTTCTTTTTTTACCGAACATTTTATGTTAACCCCAAAACAACTAGTGACGCACGAGCTAAAAAAAGAGAGTTCTTAAGAAGCGTAGGTCAAAGCTCTAGTTATAGTGGTTCTCCAAGGATTTCTTCTTCCAAGAAGTATAAGGCTTCAAGTATTTGTAATTCATGCGGCGATGAACTTGAGCCTGGAGATCAATTTTGTCCTGGTTGTGGGACCGAAAGAGCTTAATCTATATTGAGTAAGTATCTTTAGAGTATTATTGCAGTTAATTAGATAATTTAAATTTATTAACTAGATTTTTAAGAATTTTTTTATGATATTTTTCTTAAGCTAACCTCCGCCTATTACTGGCAGAATCTTGACTTTATCATCATTTGAAACAACTGTTTCTATTGTACCTGATTCTCCATTCACTAAAATTATCATTCTTTCATAGAGTGGTTCAAATTTTAATATAAATTCAAATGTTTTGAGTGCTTTAGGAGCGTCTATTATTATTTCTTTCTCCCGAAAGCCAGCTATATTTACAAAAGGGCCTATTAAACGAAAATTCACCATTTTACTCTTTCCATCAAAATATTACTTATTGATCTTGGTCATGATCTTTGAAAATCTATCTTAAGTTTTATACATAAAAGCCTTCAGTTCTTTTGATGTGCTTATTAAGAGTGTGCTGCCACTTCCAGTCGACATATACTGCTCCAACCATAAAAGTAAAGAAAGCAATAAGAAATGCTTCTCCTGCATTAGTTCCTCTATCGACTTGAGCTTGTTGTTCAAGGTGTTCATAGAGCATCTTATTTTTTATATAGATCAGAATAAATATAGGGCTAATGGCTATTAGACTGGAAACAGCCCAATTATCGTCGTAATAATTGCCTAATGACAATTTCAACGGAATGGCGAGAATAACAATCAGAGCCGCTACTGATGGACTGATAGGACTTTTGACGACGGAGGGGTTTGATGAATGAACATTGTTGATGTATGTTTCAAAATCGTTAAAGTTATTATAAATGTATAATGCGTAAATAATTCCAAATGGAAAAGTAAAATAGCTAAAATATTCACCTACAAAAGTTTGGTAACCAAAAATACTAGTACCAATCATTGAAACAGCTAAAGCTATTCCAAACCAGGCTCCCCAGCTTCTAACGGGGGCAGATAATTGATCACTGTAACCTGAATGATATCTCTTCAACTGTTCTCCTTGTTGAGGTTGTCTTAACCCTGGTTGAATATCATCTTGAGCTTGCTGATAGCTATGAGGGATATACCTTCCTTGTTGAGTTACTCCTGCAGAGGTATCTTCTTGCTGAGCAACGTTTTCATTTGTTGCTCCACATACGGGACAGAAAGCTTCGCTTTCTTTCATCTTAGAACCACAATTTTCACAAAAAACCATTCAAACACCTAATATCTAATAACTTAATATTCTAATCAGCAACAAACGTAATTATAAAGCTATTCAATTTTGGTTTTAACTTTTTTAATCTAAATTAATTATTTTTTAATCAATTAAAATTTTTAAGGTTTTCAATGTTATTCTTTCCACCAGTTTACAACAGTTTTTAACTGCAAGAGAGTTGTGCATATACTATTTGTAAAAGTTGATCCTTATGAAAAAAATTCTCAAACTCTCTGTTTTACTTCTATTGTCTTTAGGCCTATTTTCGCAAAATATTACTCCTGTTGTTTCATGGGGATATTCTGCTCACGAAACAACCGTTGTTAAAGCAGCTGACTTACTTCCTGAGCACTGGACCGATTTTCTTCTGGCTTACCAATCTGAATTAGTAGTTGCTTCTCTTTTACCAGACGATAGAACCTCCGGAAATCCTGCAGAAGCACCTCGTCACTATGACGATTCTGACGTTATCCATGACGATTATAATGTCAGTTCAGATTCAGATGATTATGATTTAGGAGTAATATCCTGGGCTATTGAAAACGCTACCCGGGACCTAGAAGAAGCTATCAAAGCTAATGATTTAGAGATGATTATTGAAGCATGTGGAGTGTTATCTCATTATGCGGCTGACTCTACAATGCCATTTCATGCCACAGTAAACTATAATGGTCAACTAACTGGTAACGATGGTATTCATGCAAGAGTAGAAATTTCTCTGATTAATTTTTATTATGATGAACTTTATTCAGATATGACCTTTGAACCACTTCAAGAAGTTGATCCTTACACCGAAACAAAAAGCTTGATTGCAAGTGGACTCGCGTTAGTGCCTGATTTTCTTGCTGCAGATGATCTGGCTTTAATTGATAGTGATAATTCCTACGATTCAGTTTATTATGAATCGTTTTACAGTCTTATAGGTGATGAAGTAAAGGAACGACTTAAGCTTGCTATTCAACATACTGCTAATCTATGGTACACAGCCATTAAAAGAGCTAATTTGCTTGAAAGTACTATCCCCATTGTTTCTCTAGCTATTCAAAATGGAATGAACTATCCAAGTTCATCATTAACTGTTGATTATTATGCTTTTACTGAAAATGCGAATTATTCTGCAATGGTTACTGAAGGAGGAATTTCTAAAGCAAATCTCTCTTTTACTGGAAAAGGAACCTTTGAACTAACTTCTCTATCTGAAAGTGAACACACAATACTGCTAGAACTCTATTACCTGAATGTTTCCGTTGCTAACTGGACTTACATTTTTTCCGTTGATTTAACTCCCCCGATATGCGAACTTACCGTTACAGTTACTGGCAGATCAGTTCAGTTTAATTATTCTTCAAATGAACCATTAAAACATGTCAAAGTTTCCATTGATGGTAGTTATGGAATCACTATATATAATGGCAAGGAAATCACTTTTACCGCTGGAAATCATACTTTGGATGTTTCTTTTACTGATTTGGCTGGTCATGTAACTACTCTTACTGAAGAGGTTACTCTTGTAGGAGAAGATGAGCCTTCTGATACTAACGATAAAGAAGATGATGCTACCTTTAATTTTCTTGTTTTTTCATCAGCTTTGATTTCAATAGTTTATTTCACTCACAGAAGAATTAGAAAAGATTAAACGTCAAATTTCATAAGTTTGACGCACTTTTTTCATGGTTTCTTTTTCATAAGTATTATATCAACTAATATTATAAGGATCATACTTAATGGTTTCTAATGACTGATTTATTTGAAGAATTTGTTCAATTTAGGCTAAAAATGAATCAAAGAATTCATGAAGCCGGTAATGTACGGATTAGACAATTTTTTGCTCTTGATGGAAGAGTCTATGAAGAAGGAGCATTGGATGTAAAAACCAAAGAAATGATAGGCTTTACTGCTTCTCTCATGTTGAA
Source organism: Candidatus Heimdallarchaeota archaeon (assembly GCA_030638685.1). Lineage (GTDB taxonomy): Archaea > Asgardarchaeota > Heimdallarchaeia > Heimdallarchaeales > DAOWED01 > DAOWED01. Next base: position 3,863 of record DAOWED010000202.1, read on the forward strand.
GTGTGATGATTGTATTAATTATCACATCGTTAAAATGATTCAAGAAGGCGTGACCATTGAAGAGTTTTTTGAAATATTAGCAATAGGACTTATTGTGGGAGGATCAATAGAAATACCTCACATCAGAAGAGCTGTTGTCTTTTTTGATGAATGTCTTGAAAGAAAAGAAAAAGGATTAAGTCTAGACATGAAATTAGAATAATAGATATTAGAGTAGAAGAAAATAAAACTTGCTTAGTTAATTACTATTAATAGCGAGAGTTCTTTGCCTGTCTTCCTTTTATGATAGATCGACCAAGAGTGAAAAATGCTTCATCAACATTTTCACCAAGTAAAGCTGAAGTAGTAGTATAAGGAACATCAAAACCAAAATCAACTGTTTGCTCTGTTAAACGAGTAGCAAATTCAGTGGCTTCTTTTCTAGAGATAACATGATCATCAAGATCCGATTTATTACCGAGAAGAACTACAGGAATAATCCCTGCTCCATTATTTTCCCAAAGCTCAGTAATCCAGTTGCCAAGATTCCAGAACGAATCCTCATTTAATAGGTCAAAAACAGCTAGTGCTCCCCTACATCCTTGATAATACTGCTTTCTTACGGTTTGATACATAGGTTGCCCAGCTAAATCCCATATTTGAAAAAGAAAACGAGATTCATCTATTTTTTTCTCAACGATAGCAAAATCTGCTCCAATCGTTATCAAGTGCTCATCTGGAAAATTCCTTCCCATGAATCTTTGACGTAGAGATGTTTTACCAACAGCTCCGTCTCCAAGTAACACAATTTTAAACGTTAAGAAACTCATGTATTATAAACAATTCCATATAATTTTGAATTTGATTTTCAATTTCAAGTTAATGTTATGAAAGTTAGATCTCATAATTAACTTTTTCTTAAAGTATCTTAATAAAATTTGCAATTGATTTTTCAAGATTTAGAAAATAATTCAATAATTAAGGTGGAATGAATAAATTTACAAGTTGATTCGTTTTTTCAAAATGTTTATTAAATC
>DAOWED010000003.1 GCA_030638685.1 Candidatus Heimdallarchaeota archaeon
GGTGGTGAAAAGCAAAGGATAGGAATTGCTAGATCATTAGCAAATAGCCCAGCTATTTTACTGGCTGATGAACCAACCGGAGATTTAGATAGTGTAACCGGTGAAGAAATCATTGAATTATTGGTCGACCTCAACAAAGAAGATAAAGTAACAATAATAATGGTGACACACGATGAAGAAGCTCTTAGACCCGGAATGAGGGTTCTTTTACTTTCAGATGGCCAAATAATTGACGACTTTATTTATGAAGGTAAACATCAAAATATCAATGAAAGGTTAGGTTATCTTCCCGCAAAAAGCACTTAAAACTGATAAACTAAGATATCAAATATCATTTTTTATTTGAAATTTCTTCTAGTTCTAATTTTATAAATAAAAGAAAGTAATTTTATTCCTTTAGAAAATCCTTTTAACATCCGTAAAGTTGTTTTGGAGTGATCATAAATTGCTCCTCTTCCGTCTACTACTGCTCCCGGATTAATGAGTAAAGTTTTTCCTATGCGGTCCGTACCACTGTTTTCATGAATGTGTCCGTGGATATTAATTAGAGGTTTTACTCTTTCAATAAACTCAGAAATTGCTTTATTTCCTCCTTGTTCTTGTCTTTCCTTAATAATGTCTAGTTTGGTTCCATAAGGTGCATCATGAGTTAGAAAAATAACTGGATCAGTGGTATCTTTTACTTTCATTGCTAATTCTTCGAGTTCTTCTCTCATCTGAACTAGTGGTTTTTCACCAGGGGAAGCAAAAGCCCTCCTATAGCTCGCTGGTAATGTCCCTGAGTAACCAATAAAAGTAATCTTAGAGTTAGGTAGTTGTAGTAACTCATTATCAATGAAAAAGAGGTTGCTGCTTTTTTTTGTCTCTTCCTTGAGAAAAAGGCGAGCATTGTCTGTTTCAGAGTTTCCAGAGATTAAAATTGAGGGAAAAGAGCACGTGTTTAACCTTTTGAGTATTTTTCTCAAGGATTTTACCTGAAATTTATCAAATAACTCAAGGGCTGGGGAATAGACATAAGTAGCATAATTTGACCTAGAAAGTTTTTTAGAAAAAATGACGCTTTTAACAATTAGTTTGTAATTGACAGTGGCTGCAATATCTCCAGCAATAAGAACTAAGTCGACCTTTTCTTGTTCGAAATAATTGAGTAGAAGATTAAGATTTTTTTCACTTCCATGAATGTCAGCTAATACCCCTATTTTCATTAAATTAGATTTAGAAGTAATTAGTTTTCAAAGTATCGCTTAGATATTCAATGGAAGACCAAAAATCCAAAAAAGCAGTGCTCCAAGCCATAAAACACTGACGAAAGGTAATCCTCTCTGTCCCCAGATCTGTATTATTTCTTGTTCAGCTAAGAACTGGTCCATCTCTGCTTGTGAAAGATTTTCACCTTTGAGTGATTGGAAGAATGGTTTTTCATTAAAAATTATTACCTTCCAAAAAGCTCTCTCCATTGTTTCAGCATCATTTTTACTTTTGGTAATCATTAAATAGGAAAGAAGATGCCCTTCCAGATTAATTTCAGCTAATTGAACTCTCTTTCCAAAGAAAATCAGTCCAACAATACTCTTCCAGCCAAAATATGAAACTTGGTCCTTCCAAAAAGCCTTTCTTCCTGTTAAGTTAACTAATGCTTGAACAAGTGTTGATAAAATTAGTAAAGGAATAAAATAAAGAATAGTTGCAAAAGAACCGGGCCAGTGATGCTCATTTAAACTGTGCCATGCAGTTGCGGGAATGATGAAAGCTAAACTTACACTGAAGTAACTTAAACTATCTCCAGAACCCCATAAACCAAAGAACCAGAAAACAATTACAAAAATAGTTGCTAATAAAAGGGCAATTCCATGAATTATCCAGTAATTGGATGTCCATGAAGCATCTTTGATTAGAAAAAATAGAGTAACTATACCTGGAAGTAAAATCATACACCATGTCCAGTCGTAAATGAAACGATATTTCCAGTCTAAGAATGCTCCTATGGTCAAAGCTGATAAAGAAATAAGCTGACAGGTAAAAATAATCATTGAAATCTCTGACATGGAAGTGCTCCTATAATATTGATTGTTTTTCTGATTTTGATCATTTTTGCTATTTTAAGAACCTATCTTTAGCTCTTGCAAAATCGACTATTCCAACAGTAACTTCATAATCATCGTTTTATACCTCTATTTATGACCGAAGAAAATGTAATTCTGAAACTACTTGAACCATCTTTCAGATTTGATTATACATTCATAATGAAGTATCTCACATCCACTCTAGAAAATGAAATAAAACATTTGGAAGCATCGGTCATGGAAGTAAAAATAGATACTGACGGTTATCCCTTGGTTACGCTTTCAGGTGAGGACAGGCACGTTGCCTCTAATTTTATCTCTCGAATACATGGTTCATATCGTCCTTCTCGAGACTTTATAGTAGGTGATATTGTAGTTGGTAGAATTGCAAACCCCAAGAATGTTGGTTTCGGTATTTTCGCCAATATCGGGTGCACAAAACCCGATCAAGAAGCCCTTTTACCTCTTTTTGCTGTAAGGAATCAGCTTACACCCAATGTCAGTCCAGCTCCTTCAGTTAGAAAAATAATTGGTCAGTTTGGTTTTGTTGAAGATAGAAAAATGGAATTTAAGATCACCTCTATTGAGAATGAACCTAAGTTGAAAATTAATCTTGAATTATCCGAATCAGAGCTTTCACTTTACACCAAGTGGAAGAAAGAGAAAAGACAAAAAGTCATTGTAGTGGGAACAATGAAAAAGACGCTGGTTAGAGTACTGAAAGAAGCAGGTAATATGAATGATGTAGAAGAGATAGAAACTATAGGTCTATTTGAGTATGCTGTAACTCTAAAAAGAGGGACTCGAGCTTCAGGCATAATTCCACGAGTGGGTAAAATGTTGCCTTACACTCGATTAGGCAAATATGCTCCTAAAAAATAATTAGCATAGACCTGTAAACTATTGGAGAATTATTCTAGATATTGTTCTCTAACTTTTAGAGCCAGCTTAACATCATCAGTAATTATAGCATTGACTTTGTGCCTAAACATCCTGTGAAGATCTTTTTCTTCGTTAATTGTCCATGCTCGAACTTCAAGATTTGCTTTGTGAGCTCTTTTTACTCTCCACGAGTAAGTAAATTTATGATATGGATGTAATGCTGAGGCTCCGATCTTACGGGCAATTTTCATCCTTCTCCAGCTGGGAATAAACCAGAGATCAACAAATATATACCCTAGATCAAGTTCAGGTAAGATTTGATGGATTTTCTCAAGTTCATCTATCTTAAAGGAAGAAACCATTACTTTGCTTATCCATTCTCTTGCTTTAACAAAACCAGCTAACTCTTTTCCATGTGCTACTTTAAGCTCGATGTTTAATCCGATTTTTCCATTGCATAAAAGGTAAACTTCATCCAAACTGGGAATTCTTTCTCCAGAAGGAAGTTCTATTTCTTGTAATTCTGCTAAGGTTAATTCTGAAACAAGTTCATTTCTTTGAATTTTTTTCAAGTTAGCATCGTGAATGACTACAAATTGTTTATCTTCAGTTAGGTGTGTATCCAGCTCAATGAAATCAGCTTTCAAATCGATTGCTTGCTTGAAAGCTTTCAGAGTATTTTCTGGCCCTCCAGATCCTCGATGAGCGTGAATGGAAGTAAAAGAATTAGTCATAGCGTTAGTAAAAAAATGAACTATTTATAACTATGTAACTGTTAACTTCTGTTATAAGTTATTATATTGTTAAGGAAAGTGGTTTGGCGGGATGATTGTGTTTGGAATCCCTCTTTTCATCATTCTTTAGCAATTGAGCTGAGATTTAAAAATGATAACTTCCAATTGCTCTTTATGTCAGACTCAGTCATAATCAAGTTAGATGGAGAAGAAATTGACCTTAACCCATTTGTATACAAGATCTTTAAGAATGCAATAAGAGGAATGCTTGAAAGCTTAGATGATGTAAGTGGAACTAAGAAGGTAGAAATTGAAATTAATTACAAAAAAGAACTTGATGAAGATTCATAAGACAAGCAATATTTTCAACAGAAAAGATTGTACTACAATAATGACTAGCCAAAATGGAGTAAGAATAGATGTCTAAAGAGAAGGAACAAGATAAAGAGAAAAAAATTGATCCAGAGACTGAAACAGATAAATTAGCCGATGATTATTTCATTTTGGAAGAACAAGTACCGGTAGAAATAATAGAATCAGGGGTTGCTCTGGACTTTTATGATGATGAGGAAGTGGAAGAACCTCCTTTAGATCTTAATCTTGCACTTGAAATGCTTTCATCAGATATAGAGGATGAAAGAGTGAGGGCAATTCATTTCGTTCAAGAACATAAACCAATAGAGGCAATACCGTATTTACTAACACTATTAGAGGATGAACCACTTGATCGGGTTCGATCATTTGCTTACGAGTTATTAGGTGAGTTGGGAACAAAAGAGCTAATTCCAAAGATGCTTTCTTATCTATTAACAGAAGAAGTGAGTGATTCTAAAAGGTATATACTTCGTTCTTTAGGCGTTCTTCAAGATGAACGGGCGATTGATCCACTACTGGAAATAGCTCAATATTCTTCAGATATTGCTCTTCGAAAAGAAGCAGCTCATGCTTTAAGTCACTACCCATCAACGGCTGTTTTCAGTCGTTTAGAGGATCGATTTAGTAATGAAACGGACATTATAATGTTGATCACATTAGTAGAATCATTGATTACAATAAACACTAAAGAAGCAATTCCTTATATTATTCAAGTTTATATTGAAGCATTAACAACGGTTCCTGCACCATCTACGGGAGTAGTAGCCAAAAAAATACACATGCGATGTGATGAATTAATGGAAGTTCTTGTAGCCTATTACCTCAAAGAAACAATACCTGATCTTGATAAAAACTTCAAAGCTTTAGTGGACTTACGAGAAGTGCTTGAAAATGCAACTTATCTTCGTGGAAAATGGTGGACAGAGCTGAAACTAACACCAATTGCTGAAAGGTTTGGTTACAAAGAAGTAGCTCATTTCTTTAATAGTTTGATGGGTTTTTAGACAGTTAAACTATTTTTGATTCGAATTTAACATCTATTTTACTTAAAATTAGTTTGTCCAGTTTTGCAAAAAGATCGTTGTACATCGGGTTAGTTGCCATATAGATTTTTGTCAAGTAGAGAAGAATATATTCCACACTTGCTCTAGGAACTTCCCCAACGAATTTTTTGCTAATTTCACTCACTGCCTCTACTTCAGCCTCTTGTAATTGTGTCAGTGTTTTATTGATCTCTTCCTTTTCTTCTTCAGAAGCATCAACTCCAAAAACATTGAGCATTAACTCCCCTGAGTTACATTTTTCTAATTTTTCTTCTTCTCCAGAAGCTTTTGCTAAAATGTAAAAGACAAGAGCTGTTCTTTCATAGAAAGTAACTGTTGATCTTTTTCGTCGTTCTTCTTTTGCTATCCTTATGAAGCCATTTTCTTCAAGAACATCAATGTGATGATAGATTTTTTGAGGGGTAGCTTCTATAACTTCAGCTATCTGTGGAACTGAAAGTTCATACTCCATAGACTCATCTTTTAACTTTATCCCCTTTTTTAGAACTGATAATATTTCTCGACGGGTTTTATCCATTAATACTTTTATTTGTTCTGGATCAGATATTATTTCAACCACTTTAACTGGAGACTGATTGTTTTTTTCTACTTCATTTGTCGAGACCATTTATTTGCACTAATTTATTTTCTTAATTTGACTTTATATTCATTTTGTTTATTTTGTTATTATTAATCATTCAAAAAAAACTTATAATAATATAGATACAATCAAAATGAAGCATTAAAAATTCACTAGAACCTCTTAAGGTGAAGTTAACTCTAAAAAATAAAAGAACGATTAAGATTTTGTGTCCCTTATGAGTTAGTTGAACAGTGTTCTACTTTTCATATTGCATGTTTTCATTTCAGTTAGAGTTACCTCAAACTGTCAAACATACTGGATAACTCACGGTATCCACTATCCCGTTCACAAATGTTTTCGGGAATACTTTTCTTCCTATATTTCCTGCTCCATTGCAATCTGCGTTAATTCTTGTACCATTCAAACTTCTGAATAATCCTCTATGAGTTCTTCTTCCAGCATAGTTCTTGTGTTTGCAAATGACTTCATTGTCTAGAAAACTACACTTAGAGGTATAACTCTCTTCTGTCAATTCTACCCTTATCCCTTCATCTTCTCCCTTATACTGTATCTTTCTGACTAGCTTGAGGAACGGAATGCTTGAAAAGGTCTGATTAGTCTTCTTACCCATGTTTAAATCTTGCTTCCAACCTTCGTTATAACCTAAAACGATGGTATCAATATCATTTGCTAGACAATAATCAATAAATACTCTAGAGACTTGATGCAAGAAATCCTCAATTCTCTTATATCGTTTGTTAAGCAAATGATCCATAGTCCGACCATAACTAATAAAACGTTGGTCAGGCTGCTGTAGCATATATTGACTAGTGACCCGGGCTTTCTTCTTATTATACCACTGATTATAGGATTTCAAAGACGTTCCTTTGATTATTAATGGACTAGTTACATTGGAAACGGCCGTAATCAGGTTGTTGACACCAAAATCTACCGCTATGATATTTTTTGTTGACCGCAAAGATTTAATCTCACGATCATAAATGAGTTCTAAGATAAACGAGGTTCCTCGAGGTATAATTCTTGCGTGTTGTAGTTTAACATTAAGTCGGGTCTTCACACGTAATCCTATTCTTTTCGGGAATTCTACATATCCATCTTTTATTCTTACCTGATTAGCAGTGAAATATAGGATGTGTAGTTTTTTCTTGTATCTAGGGGGTTTGGGTATAGATCGAAACTTCTTAGGTTCCTTCTTGAACGCCTTAAGAGCACAGAAATATCCCTTCCAGTTTTTCACAAGGAACTTGAGTACTTGTTGTGAAGAATGAGAGGGAAGAGCTCTGAAGTTGGGATGATAACGTAAAATATCACTTAGTTCAAAAAATGAGGTGAAATGGTTATTCAAACGTAGTTGATATTTAATGATGTAATTAGCGTGATTGTAGAGTTTTTTACTTAGCTGGCAGTACTGTATAAGGTTGAAACTAGGTTTCAAAAAAATCCGCTCAGTACGTTGTGCCATAAAAAAAATTAGTTTTTTAATTATTTAAACTATTAAAACCCCATCATAAAAGTGAAAAAACAGTTCAGTGCACTTCCTCATAAATATGCATCGTAAAATTTGTAGATAAATTTATTGTGAATTAATGTTAGACTGGCTGAAAAGAGAATGGTTGATTTAAGATTAAAAAAGTGGTTTACTTTTAGCTCTTATCATCTAATTTAAAATAGAAGTTACAATTGGAAGAATGATAAGTGAAAAAAAGTCGTTTGAGCTTAAAAAAATTGGATGATAATATATGAGTGAAGAAGAACAAATTATTGATGAAGTTGAGGCAGAGAACTTACTCGTTGAATTAGATGAATACCTTGTCTCTGGAGTGCACATTGGAACAACCATTGCTACACGCTTCATGCACCCTTTTATCTATCGTGTCAGAAACGATGGTTTATACGTATTAGATGTTAAAAAATTAGATGAACGCCTTAGGATAGCCTCTAAATTCCTAGGTCGCTATGATCCTTCCAAAGTTGCAGTATTTAGTACCCGACAATATGGTACAGTTCCTTCTTCTAAGATGGCTCGTGTTTGTGGCTTCAAAAGTATGCCTGGTCGTTTTATTCCCGGTACTTTAACCAACCCAAACGCAAGAACACACCTTGAACCCGATGTAGTATTATTAAATGATCCTCGTGCTGACAAACAAGCTTTGATGGAAGCTAAAAAGATGGGTATCCCTATTGTTGCTTTTTGTGATTCTGACAATGTAACTTCTTATGTTGATTTTATTATCCCAGTTAACAATAAAGGTAGACGATCATTGGCAAGAGCCTATCACACTTTAACTCAGCAAATATTGAGAGAAAGAGGCGATTTGGACATGCTCAAACCTTTACCCGAATCAGTTGAAGAATTCTCTTTCAGACTAAGAGACGCTTAAACTAGATTTTACTTTTTCTTATCGGAAAAGCTTCGCTGCAATTTTGAAGCTTTTCATTAGTTTTTATCTTTCAAAAGAGCTATTTCATTTCAGAGCATTTTTTTATAGCTCTATTCTTTTCGATAATTATGGAAGTAATTGCTTCTTCTCCGGGAAAAACAATTTTATTCGGAGAACACGGTGTAGTTTATGGTAAGAAAGCTCTCGCAGTAGCCATCTCTCCTAGAGTACGAGCAAAGGTATCATCAAATGATTCATTGGGTGTAAATGTAAAGTCAGAAGCACTCAAACTAAATCATTTGAGCACTTATAATTCTCAAACAAAAAAATGGGCTCCTACTCCACCAGATATGCTTACTTCTATCTATGTAGCTATTGAAAATATCGGAAAAGAAACTGGAAATATAGATTTAATGAACAATTTACTTCTTGAGATAACTTCTGATTTACCAGTTGGTTCGGGAGTGGGTTCTAGCGCAGCAACTGCAACTGCAACTCTCGCAGCGTTAAATCAGTGGTGGGGAACTAATCTTTCTCTTGAGAAAATCTCAGAGCTAGCCTTTTTATCAGAAGAGATAACTCATGGAAAGCCTTCCGGGATAGATAACACCGTTTCTACTTTTGGGGGATTGATAAGCTTCGAAGATGGTACAATTGAGTCTTATTCTCTTTCTTACTCTCTTCCGTTAGTTGTTGCGGATAGTGGCGTTCCAAAACAAACCTCATTACAAGTTCAGAAAGTTATTACAATGAAACAACAAAAACCTGAGATTGTAGCTGAAATATTAGATGCAATGCATGAGCTTTCAGAACGAGCTATTCCCGCCATCCATAATAAAAATCTAAAAACTCTAGGAGATCTGATGAATCTTAATCATGAGTTACTTGTTTCTTTAGGGGTAAGCCACGAAAAACTCGATTCTCTCTGTGAAATAGCTAGAAAAGCTGGTGCAGTAGGAGCAAAATTAACTGGTGCAGGTGGAGGTGGAACTATTATTGCTCTAGCACCGTCATTTAATGATGTTGAGACGATAGTAAAAGCTTTAAAATTAGAGGGAGCGACTATAATTTCCTCCGAAATTTCTATAGAAGGTGTAAAGATTGAACAATACTGAGATGACTACTCAAATTAATGAATTAATTATTCTGAAAATGGGAGGAGCAGCAATTACTGACAAGAAACAAGAAAGAACACCTCATAAACAAACAATAACTCAAGTAGCTAAGACTCTTTCACAATTTGAACAGAATAGACCCCCCATCGTAATTGTTCATGGGGCGGGAAGTTATGGTCACCCATATGCATATAGACATCGTCTAGTAGAAGGATATGTCCCCTCTCAAAAAAACCAACTTTCAGGGTTAATAGAGACACATTTAGCTGTTAGAGAATTACATGATCTAATACTTCAAACACTTTACTCCCATGATCTTCCAGTTATTAGTTTCCCCCCTCATAGCTGTTTTTATCAGTCAGAAAAAGGCTGGGAGATTAATATTGATGCGATTTACAAAGCACTAGAAATTGGGTTGATACCTGTTCTTCATGGAGATATCGCATTTCGATCTGATGTTAAAAAATTTACTATTTTATCAGGAGATGTAATAATTCAAGAGTTGGCAAGACGTTTCAAACCAAAAGAAGTGCTTTATGGCACTGATGTCGATGGGCTATTTACAAGTGATCCAAGTACAGATCCTAATGCTGAATTTATTCCAGAATTAAGTTATTCTGAGTTAAAAACATTGATCCAAGAACTCTCAGAAGTAAATGCTACGAAGAAGGATGTGACTTCTGGGATAAAGGGCAAGTTAGAAGCAATACTTCAGATTAATGAAATGAAGATTCCAACTTCAATCTTTAACTTGCGCTCTGAAACTTATCTTTTAGATTATGTTCTTGGAAAGAAGTTATTTGGAACAAGATTTCTGCCAAAAGAGTAGCTGATCGCATTTTTAGATGATTTATGGCTTGAAAAGTGCTTAAAAAACCTCACTGGAGAAAAAATCATTGAAAAATTGGTTTTACTCAAATCTGTTGAGGATAGGCGTAATATAAAGATGATTCAGAGGCAGTTACTCGTTAATACGGATCATTTAAATATGTAAAAGTTATGAAAGCTTTTATATTGTTATTATACGATTATAAACTAGTAACATACTAACTATTTTTGGCGCGGGGTCAAAAATGACAAAGATCTACAAAAAGGCTTCAAAAGCTAATCGAAAGGATATCAAAAAGATATTCGAGAATCTGACAAATGATGAAAATCAGCGATTAGACGAAGTAAAGATACAATCAGAGTCATTTGATGAAATAAACCATTTAATAGACAATTCAAAAATGACCTGTCTTCGGTTGTTGGGAACACTTCAAAATATTACCCCACACACGGAATCATTAACTGAAACAACGCTTGATGATATCCACCCAATGAAGAGGAAAGTCTTAGAAACAGAGGTTCTTTGTTTATCACAAGTAAAAGAGGATCTAATCAACAGAGTTCTTTTCCTTGATGAAATGATTAAACCAAGGCAACAAGTTGAAGAAATGCTCAATGAAGATATTTCACTACTTGAAGCAGAGAAGTTTCGATTTATTGAAGAATTGTCAATAATGATTGATGAAATAGAGCGATGGGAGAGAATGGCCAACGTATTAACTAAGCTAGCCACCTTAGATAAAAGATACCAAATATTAACAATTATCAGAGAAATAGGCCATATGGACGAACAAGTAATAGCTTTTTACTCAGGGTGTAGCATCCAAGATGTAAAGAAGGCACTAGTTGAACTTGAGCATCTAGAATTAATTAATACTCGAGCACCACCTGTACCTCATTTAAGATAAGTTATACCATATTTTTACCTTAAACTATTGTGAAAATAATTAATGATTCATCCAATGTGATTTACATTTTTTGGAAAACTAATTAAATAATATTTCATATATCATTACTATGGACTATCAAATAAACGAATTCAACCCGAAAGAGATAGCTGAAAATGACCCATTTTGGGATACTTATTATAGCTTTATTCAAATTTCTTCAAAAGAAAGAGACCCCGATGAACCTGTTCTTACAAAAGAATTTTTAATCCAACATCAACGGCAGGACATCTTCAAATTCGCAGTGCGTCGTTTTATAGTGGAGTTTGAAGGAGAATTCATTGGTTGGTATGCTTTTGGTTATTATGAGAAAGACCATCCAGAGTATGAAGTAAATGGTCATTCAATGCGTGCAAATATTGTAGTACTTGAAAAATATCAGAGAAAAGGTATAGGAACGGTTCTTCATAAGAAAATAATTGAAGCAGGGAAAGAACAAGGCATTAAAGTCTTAGCAACCGGAGCAAACACGGAATCCGGTTTAAATTTCTCAAAAAAGATGGGAGGAAAAATAACCATCGAAGGTCAAGAAAATCGACTGCAAATGGAGGAAGTTGATTGGGATTTAATGCAAAAATGGGTAGGTGAAGGACTAAAAAGAGCAGAAAAAGTAGAGCTAAAACTAGTAACTGAAATCCCTGAAGAATTATTGGATAACTTTCTTGAGGTTTATAATGAAAGTTTTAATCTACAACCGTTAGGGGAATCTTCAATTAAAACAAACATAGATAGAGAAATGCATGAAGCAAATGAGAAAAGAGATGCAGAGCTTGGTACAAAAAGATACATTTATCTCTCTATTGAAGCAGATGGGGTAATCAGTGGCATAACAGAGATATTTACTGAAAAAGAGAGAGAACATAGGATTATACAAGGAATAACTGGAGTAAGTCCAAAATATCGGTCAAGAGGGCTTGGGAAATGGATGAAAGCTCAAATGATGTTATTTATCCGGGAGAATATTGAAGGAGTAGAGTATATACTAACAGGGAATGCAACAGAAAATGCTCCAATGTTGTCAATAAACAAGAGAATGGGATTCAAAGAACATAAAGGTGGATCTGCAATAGAATTTGATATAGAAGAACAGTACCAGAAATTCTTTGCTTAATCATAAGTAGTTTACCTCTCTTTTACATGTTAACGTTCAGACCTGTCCCAAATTAAGTTATCGTAGTGTCCCAAATGTATATTTTCTACAATTTGATCGTATAGTATCCAAGTATGACATTTTTAATAATACGTGCTTAAATATACTCTTGGAGAAATATTAATTGGGACAATA